>NZ_CP021023.1:3000000-3192293 GCF_002117005.1 Sedimentisphaera salicampi | reverse complement strand
ATTTTGGAGACTCGCTGAAAATAAGAACTTACGAGAAAAGATTTTTTTTAAGGCACGTGTTATGCACATCGTAAGCCCTTATTGTTGAAAAGCTGTGGAAAGCGATTCTGCGGGAAACCTTCGGGAGGGGTGATTAAAGGGTAAATTCAGCGATATAACCCCCGTCCCTGCCGAAACTTACGTCGGATGGGAGGGTTAGTTTAGTACGCCTTATAGCCCCCCTGTCGAGCTCACAAAGGAGTTTGTGCAAAATTCCATAATTTTCGGACTTTTCAACACTGCACGTGCTGTAAAACAGCTTTTTCACCGCCGGCAGACGAGTTAGAACTGTTTTGATTATGTCGTACTGCTGAGAGTTTAGCTGCTTAATGCCCTCGGGCCTGAGGCGGTAGCGCATATCCAGCCTTTTGGAGAGCACACCCGAATTAGAGCAGGGAACATCGAGCAGAACTGCATCAATCTGCCTGTCAGCGGCGTATTGGAAGGCCTGTTCATAGTCTAAAACGGTGATATTATCAAGCCTCAGGCGCTGCTTGTTTTCTCTTGCCTTCTCGAGACGAGCGGGGTTTATATCCGTGGAGATCACCTCTCCTTGACCCTGCATAAGCTCTGCGAGATGGGAAGACTTGGTTCCCGGGGCGGAGCAGAGATCGAGAATCCTCTGTCCCGGGGAGGGGTTTATGAGAAGCCCCGCCTCAAATGCGGTAATATCCTGCACGCAGAAAAGGCCTTCCTCGAAGCCTGGAAGCTTTTCCACTGGCCTGCCTGCCTTCTCAAGGGCAATGATATCTCCCTTGCGGTAAGCTGCTGCCCCTTCTTCCCTCAGCAGCTCAAGGAGCTTTTCCGGCGTTGTGAGGGTTTTGTTTGGGCGAAGATAGAGCCCTGGTTTTCTGTTTGATGCTCTGCAGACAGCGCAGGCCTTCTCCCAGCCAAAATTCTTCAGCCAGCCGGCCACCAGCCAGCACGGGAGAGAATAGACCTGACTCAGGTATTCAGCGGGCTCTTTATCGGGGCTGCTGAAAATATCCTGCTTGAACAGGCAGCCGGCTGCACCTGATACTGGGAGAAAATCAGCCCTGAGAGGGCTTTCAACACTGCGGCTGGAGATGTTTCTGATTACAGTTCTGAGCACTGCATTTGCAAAGCCTCTCTGCTTTTTGCCGCCGGCGAGCTTAACCCATTCGTTTACGGCTGCGTAAATCTCCTGTTTCGGCCGGTAGATTATATCAAACACCCCGCACCTGAGAACTGTCCAAAGCTGAGGCGATGTTTTCTTTTCTCCTGCCCCTGAAATCTTTGCTGTAACGATATCTACAGCCGGAAGACTGCGAATAATCCCGCAGCAGAAATTATTGACAAAAGCCTTGTCGCTGCATTTACTGAGCAGATCGGCGAGAAGCGATTCGGTTTTTGTTTTACCGGGCTTATAGTAAGTTAATGCTTTTAGTATAAGTTCTCTGTCATTCATACTTAGGCTGAATATTTAGAAACTTATCATCACTTCCGCTGTATCTTCCGTTTTCGAAGGCCTTGAAATCCATCATACTGCTGTTTTCAGGCTTCAGCCTATTGATTGCAAGAGCACCTTCCCCGCATACAACATTCATATTATCATCAAGAGCTCCAACCTCCTGCGAGGAACCTTCCGCCTTTTCAGCAGGCTCTGCATCGGCAATAATCACCTTTATAATTTTCCCGCTCTTGCCAATTTGGTATCTTGTTTGGGCTTCAGGCCACGGCCAGAATGCCCGCACCTTGTTTGCGATATCCTCAGCGGAGCTGTGCCAGTCTATGATTCCGTCAGATTTCTTCAGCTTTCTGGCGAGCGTAGCGCGGGTTTCATCCTGAGGAATATACGAGGCGGATCCGTTTTCAATCTTATCTATCGTTTCAAGCAGAAGCTCGGGGCTCAAAACAGCGAGCCTGTCGTGCAGGCTCTTTGCGTTGTCGTCTTTATAAATCGGGGTTTTCTTCTTTCCGAGCATATAACCCGCATCCATTTTCTCGGCGAGCGTTATTATCGTTACGCCGGTTTCTTTCTCGCCGTTGAGAAGTGCCCAGTTTATCGGGGCTGCGCCTCGGTATTTCGGCAGCAGGGAGGCATGCACGTTTATTGCCTCATATCGAGCCTTTTCGATGAAATCCCTGCCGACCTTCTGTCCGAACGCTATCACAACGAAGAGATCAGGTCTGAGCGTTTCGGCGAGCCTGAGGGACTCATCAGAGTTTATATCAGCGGTTTCAAAGCACGGTACTGAATTATGCTCAGCCCAGTCTGCTGCTGGGGTTTTGCGAATTTTCCGCCCCCTGCCGGCCTTATGTGCCGGCTGAGTGGCAACTTGGACAAGCTCGTGCCTGCTGTCTCTAAGGGCTTCAAGACAGGGCAGTCCGAAACCGCTTGACCCGCAAAAGAATATTCTCATTCATCACTCCCCTGCCTGCTTCTTAAATCTTCTTTGAGCTGTTCTATCTGAGTCCTGAATCTCAGCTTCGAGATTCTGGAGATTCGTTCAATTATCGTCTTGCCGTTGAGGTGGTCGTTCTCGTGCTGGACACATTTTGCCAGAAGCCCTTCGGCCTGCAGAGTAAACCGCTCGCCGTCAAGGTTAAGCGCGGTAACAGAGACCTTCGAGGGCCTTTCAATCTTAGGATTTATCCCGGGAACTGAAAGGCAGCCTTCCTCCATACCGGTAACCTCGCCGGAGAGCTTCAGCTCGGGGTTGATGAACACCGTGGCTTTCTCCCTGTCTGCCTTGAGAGACACCACAAATATCCTTATTCCTGCGTTGGCCTGAGGAGCGGCAAGACCAATCCCGTTGGACTCAACCATAATATCGAGCATCTTATCAACAAATGCCCGTATATTATCATCTATTTTCTCAACCTCCTTCGCCTTCTCCAGAAGCACCGGCTCAGGCCAGAAGGTTAATCTGCATTTATCCAAATCTATCATAATCTTATCAAATATTTTAAGCTTAAAGCGGGTAAAAAAACGACTGCCCCTTATTCTACTATTTCTGGAATAAATTTCCAGCGAATAAAACCAGCTTTCGGCAGTCATTAAAAAAGGCGCAGCAGATAAACATAGCCCTGCTGCGTCTTTTTTGTAAAGCTTTGTATCGGCTTTTCTGTTTAAATCTAATCTTTCAGCTTTGCTGGCTTGCAGAGCCTGTCTTTATCCGAACATACCAGCCCGCATTTTTTGCAGGCAAATTCCGGCTGACTCACCAATTTGGTGTATTTTTTGATATCCTTCTTAACGATATCCTTCTTCACTAAGCCGCACATCTTTTTTGAGCTCATAATCTCGCCCCTTTCCGGCCGGTTTTAAGTTCTTGAATCAAGGAATATATTCACAGGCCCGTCAGCCTGACTGTCAATTTTCATATGTGCGCCGAATACGCCTGTTTTCACCTTCAGGCCGCTGTCTTTGAGCATTTCTACGAGAAGTTCGAAAAGCCTCTTCGCCTCTGCCTGTTCTGCAGCGCTGTCGAAGCTCGGTCTGTTGCCTTTTCTGCAGTTAGCGCCTATTGTAAAATTGCTGACAAGGAGGATTTCCCCCTTCACATCCACAGGGCTGATATTGAGCCTGCCGTTGTCATCGGAAAATAGGCGAAGGGAAGAAATCTTCCTCGCTATAAATTCCAAGTCGTATTCGTTATCACCTTTAAGGATTCCTACGTAAGCAAGAACCCCTTTCCCGATTTCGCTGACACTTTCCTCATTTGAACTCAGCGAAGCGCTGTTTACTCTCTGAAGTACCGCCTTCATATATTCTCCGTTTCTCTTTATTCCTCGTTTACATATCCGTGTACATCGGCCCGCCTGCCTCGGGGACCGTCCACTCAATGTTGCTATACGGACATTTCCTCTGACATGTTTTGCAGTGCAGGCAATTAGATGTATTTACCGGCCCTACATGTTCCTGCATTTTTTCATAAACCTGCCCCGGGCAAAACTTCAGGCAGGGGCAGTCGTATTTCCTTGCACATTCCCACTTGCATATATCCACATCCTTTATCACAAGATGGGGCTGCTGATTCTCACGGTGCTGAACACCGGTATGCTTTACGAAATCCGCCTGATCGAACAACCCTTTGCCAGAATACGGGTAAGATTCTGTCATCTCACGCTTATTGTCTTCCCGAATGTTAAACAAAGGCAGCATAAAGTCAATATTTCCGAGGCCGAGGCCTAATGTAACGCCGAATTTAGAAATAATCTGACGGAATTTCGCTGCCCTTTTCATCTGGTCTATCAGTCCGGAGAACTCAAGCATATTTGAATAATTTTTGGCAAGAGATCCGCCGTTTTTCTCTTTCATACTCACCGCCTTTCCCGCCTGCAAGCCGGAAAGAACTGCGTTTGAGAGTCCCTTCATTCTGTGCATATTAACAAAGCCCGCACAGTCCCCTGCGAGCAGGACATTAGAAGTACCTGCAAATGTAGAGCGTACTTTATCTCTCGGTATTGAATGGAAGCCGCCCTCAGGGATAAGCTTTGCCCCTGCCTCAAGAACCCTTCCTCCCCTGAGATACTGGGCTACCTTCGGGTGCTTCTTGAAGAGGCAGAAGGCCTCATAAGGGCTGTAGTCTTTGTATTTCCAGTCTAAGGCTGAGATAAGTACTACTGCAATACGGCATCCTCCAAGCGGATAAAGAGCCCCTCCGCCGAAAATAGAAGGGCTTGAAAACGGCTTCCAGAGCGGGTATCCGGCAAAACGTATAACATTTGAGCTGCCGAGGGCCTGGTACTGCTGCCGGCTAACTTCAATCACCTCTTTAACTCCTAGCGAATAGATCTGGGGCTGGTTTCTCTCAAGCTCAGAATGGGCAATGAACTGCTCGGTAACATAGCCATCTGCGCCTTCGGCAAGAATCACATCCTCAGCGCTGATGAGCTCTCCCGGGGTGTAGTTCATCTGCTTTATCCCGCCTTCATCAAGGCCTTTATCAGCTAGGCGCACTCCCTTTGCCCGAGCGGTTTTATGGTCGAAATCGACAAACTCCGCTGGAAAGCTGTAGTATATCTCCACCCCCTTCTCTACTGCCATCGCCTCTACAACCCTCACTAATTTCGAGACAGAGATGATTGTTTCGCCCTGCGAGAGCATCTTGCCTGCAGAGAGCTTCAGGGCTTTTGCAAGCTTTAACTGGGGGGTTATTCTGAACGCCCTTGATTTGGAGGAGAGCATAAAAAACTGCTCATTAAGAACCCGTCTGCTTAGAAATTTGGAAATCTTTTCATTATCCTGCCAGCCCGGGAATGCGAGATTCAGGAATTCATACAAGGCTGAAGGGTCGAACGTGCCGCCGGAGAGGTTGTGCCTTCCCGGGCCGGAGGCCTTGTCTATCACGCATACGCTTTTCTCCGGACACAGAGATTTTGCAGCCGCTGCTGCGGTAAGCCCTGCAACTCCGGCACCAACAACAAGCAGGTCAACGGTTTTATAATCAGCAAATTTGTTCATAGCATACTCTCCAGAAAACCGCGGATTTTATTCAGCGACTGAACTGCATCGCCAACATAATAATAATCGCTCTGAGCAAAAATCGGGCAGCCCGGATCACTGTTTATACTCATTATAACAGATGATTTCTCAATTCCAACAATATGCTGGACAGCACCTGAAATACCAGCGGCTATATACAGTGAGGGTGATACGGTTTTGCCCGTTTGCCCTATCTGGAGATTACGGTCTGCGAAGCCGTGCTCCACGGCGGCTCTGGATGCACCTGCCGCCGCAGAACAGCTGCACGAGAGCTCCAAAACCTTTTTGAAAGGCAGGATTGTTTCCTCGAAGTTTTCTTTCGAGGCTAAACCCCTGCCTGCCGATATTATAACATCGCAGTTAAAATCGCTTACCTTGCTCCCTGACTGGCTTTCAACAGCGATATCCCTGTCTTTAACGAGGGCTGCTGGGAAATCGACCAGCTCGCACTGCCTTTCCTGATCGCTTATCGCTGCTGTAAACCTGCCCGGGCGAACCGTGGCCATAGAGGTAGTGGAGTTAATCGTTTTTATCTGAGCCATTATATTGCCCCCGAGAGCCGGACGCGTTTGGATAAGCTCGAAACCGCCGTCGGATTTTTTCTCGAGGTGAAGGCTGGTGCAGTCTGCGGTGAGGCCGCTGCCGGTTATATATGCGCAGATTGGAGCTGCAACCCTACCGAAAAGCGTTGCGCTGAACATAACGATCTTCGGCTTTTTGGAGTTTACAAGCTCCCCGAGCATCCTGCCCTGTCTCTCACGGTTTTCGTTTACACCGCAGTTTGGCAGCCGGTAGATCTTGTCTGCCCCTGCCCTTGCGGCCTTTTCCGCAAACTTCTGGTCTGGCGAATCAAAGGCCGCAAGGCAGCATACCCCGCCGATCTCGGATGCAAGCTTTCTGGCCTCGGCGAGCAGCTCGGCAGTGCATTCTTCGAGCTTATCGGAGGGCTCGCACACCACCCACACCTCACTGCTGTTTGTCGGCTTGTAATCAACAAATCTGCCGGCAGATTCCCTGCGATGCTTTTTTTTGCAGCTTTGAACTATAAGCTCGCTGAACTCCTTGAGGCTGGTAATGTGCTCTTGTTTCCGCTGATTCTCTTTCGGGCGGAATATCTTCACAACTTTCGTGAGCGAATTGGACATCCCGCTGCCCTCGAGGCCGATCATCTCAGCAGTGAGCCTTTTGTGCGGCTGGACTCTCGCCCATCTAGAGCGGCTGAAGGATGGGTACAGGGGGTATTCGAATGAAGATACAGTGAGCACGAAGGACTTTTCGCCCGTGCTGAGAAATACATCTCCCCCCTCCTTTATGCAGGAGAAGTGAAACCTTCGGTCTCTGTAGTCTCCGTCGAAGGCATAGCTGATTATTGGAAGATTCAAAGCGGCAGCCGTCTGCGGAAGCACCTGAGCGGTATCTCCGTCGCAGGACTGCATCCCCCCCGCCACTGCATACGGCTCATCGCCAAACTCTTCACGAGCAATTTTCTTAATAGCTTTTGTCAGGATTTCGGCAGTTGCCCAAGTGTCAGCACCTGCAAACCTGCTGTTTTGGAGGTGGAAAGCCTTGTCCGCAGCGAGCGAAAGTGCTTCATAGAGCGCCTTCGAGGCGGGGGCAGGCCCCATCGTAAGGGCGATAAACTTGTCGCTGCCGTCTGCCTTGCGGTCTGCTATTCTCTTTGCAAGGCTTATTGCCGATATGTCCTCGGGGTTGGTAATACCGGGCAGTGAGGCCCTTCTGAGGTTGCCTGTTTCGCTGTCGAAGCTGCTGTCTGTGATCCTTGAAACGTCGGGGACGTACTTAACAAGAAGTATAAAGTTCATAATAAATAGCTTTTCTCATACAATCTTAAATGTTATGATAATTAAAAACATAATTTCTGATAACTATTTTATATGCGGGCGAATGAAAAGCAATTATGACAAATTAACAGAGAAGTTCGGAGAACAGCTCAACAAGGTGAGAGGTAAGGTGCTTGATGCGGCCATCTCTCTTGAAGAGCTCTCGGAGGAAGCGGATAAACTCAACGAGGGGAAGATGCTCAGGCCGCTGTTCTGCTTCTGCATAAGCAGAGGGGAAGTGGACGAGGAGACAATTAATTTTGCAGCCTCTATCGAAATCGTGCATAATGCGAGCCTCATCCACGACGACCTTCTTGATAAAAGCACGGTAAGACGCGGGCAGGTAAGCTTTCCCGCAAGGGAAGGGGCGAATTCCGCCCTGCTCTACGGCGATTCGCTGATGTCTGAGGCGGCTCTTCTGTGTCTGGAAAAGTGCGGGGCGGAAAAAACAAAATCGCTGATGAAAGCCGTGAAGGATATGTGCAGGGGCGAGCTCCTGCAGGAACAGCAGAAATTCTGCGGTGCAGTTAGCTCGGATGTTTATATGAAGATAATCTCGCTGAAAACTGCCTCGCTTTTCCGTACGGCGGCTGAAGGGATCAGGCCGGAGAGCTCCAAAGCCGGATTCGCAGCGGAGAAATGCGGGTCTGCGTTTCAGATTTCAAACGATCTTGAAGACACAGAGGCCGACGCAGCAGCGGGCATATACACACTGCCGTATATCCTTGCCTGCGAATCGGAAAGTTTGGCGGATGTATTCGGCAGGCACAGGGTTTTAGCGGCCGGCAGAGGCCTTGAGCTCTTGGATGAAGCTAAAAAAACGGTATTGAACTGCCCTGAAGAATTCGGCGAGGAGCTTATCACCTTCATCCGCTACCTTCAGGAAAGGCTGCTCGGGAAATGAGCCTCACTGATTCTCACGTTCACCTTCAGGACGAATGCTTCAGGGACGACCTCGAGGAAGTTATCCAAAGGGCGCTCAGCTCAGGTGTGAGGCGTATGGTCTGCTGCGGGACAAATCCCGAAGACTGGCAGAGAGTTTCGCTGATATGCCAAGATCACCCCTGCCTGCTGCCGGCATACGGGGTGCACCCTTGGTTTGCCGGCCGGCTCAGCGAAGGCTGGAAAGATAAGCTGCACGCCTTGGCAGACCGCTCTGCGGCTATCGGCGAGATCGGGCTCGATAAGCTGCTCTGCAATGAAAATATTGAAAAGCAGATTGATGTGTTTAATACGCAGCTCGATATTTGCCTCGAGGCCGGCAAGCCGGCTATTGTGCATTGCCTGAAGGCGTTCGGGGCATTAATGCAAACGCTGAGCAGCAGAAAAGAAAACCCGAGGCTTCTTATGCATTCCTACAGCGGCTCTGCTGAATTTATGAGGGAGCTGGGAAAGTTTGATGTGTATTTCTCGTTCAACGGCAAAATGCTTCAGGACAACTGCAAGAGTATGCACAGGGCTATTCGCAATGCACCGGCAGGGAAAATACTCCTCGAAACCGATTCGCCCTATCTTACCCCGCCTGAAGAATACCTGCTTCAAGCAGCGGCAGAGAAGAATATCAAAAACAATATGGGATACCTCAGAAATGAGCCGGCAAACATACCGCTTATATGCAGGGGAGCTGCAAGGCTCAGAGGCGTAAGCCCGGAGGAGCTGGAAAGGCAGACTGAGGAGAATTTCCAGATTTTATTCTAAGATTTATAATAGCGCCATATCTTTGCTTTTTGCAATAAGGTACGCATTTTTCGGAAGAGCCATATTTTTTCCTCCAGCAATCTTAGTTTATCGCAGCAAAAGCGAAAGCCAGCACCTTTTCAAAAAAATAAAAAAATCAAGGCTTTTTAAGATATAATATGAAAAGCGAATTTCGAAAGTAATCTTATTTAACGAGGAATGTATATGCATAAATCAACAGCAAAATGCTTGCCGACCATCGTTTGCTGCGTTCTTTTAACCGCAGTTTCTGCGGTAGGCGCAGAATTTAATCTCCAGCCTATACCATCAGAAGTAAAAGAAAACTTCCTTGAGAGTAAAACATCGAAACATATTATAGCCAATGATGAATATTTCGTCTGGGGTCTGAGCGTGATGAAATGGGAAGACGGCAAATATCACGCCTACTACAACCGCTGGCCGAAATCAAACGGCTTCGGCGCCTGGCTCAACAGCAGTGAAATCGTTCATGCAGTAGCTGAGGATCCAGAAGGCCCATTCCAAACAAAAAACGTAGTGTTAAAGACCCGAAAAAGCAGGGGCTGGGATCTAGTGAACTCCTCCAATCCCTATGTATGCCAAGCAGAGGGGAAGATCTGCTTATACTATATCGCCAACGACCTCTCAGAGATTAAAACCAATGCTGAAGAGTCTGAGAAGCTAAGCCTTAGCTGGCTTAGAGAGAACGGCAAGACTGTAAGGAACACCCAGCGGATAGGAGTTGCAATAGCAGACAGGCCGGAAGGGCCGTTCCGCCGGAACGATTCCCCTGTGGTTGTACCGCACGGGAATTTCAAAAATATAGCAGTTAATCCTGCCGTTATCTATCAAAACGGAACTTATATGATGATTATGAAAGGCGACAGCGCACGAAGAGAGGGGTGGTTTAGAATACAGCTTATCGGCGAATCGGATAAACCGGAAGGTCCGTTTAAGTTTGATCAGGAGCCAGTATTTGATCAACGGCAAACAGAAGATGCCTGCATTTGGTATGACAAAGGCTTGAAGGAATACTTTATGGTATGCCATGTTCTAGGGGGCAATGATCTTCGGTGTTTCAAGTCTTCAGACAGGAAAAACTGGGAGCCAAATTCAGAACCCGTTTTCACTGAAAAGCATATACAACTCGACAACGGAAAAATCTGGAAACCAAGACGTATGGAAAGGCCTTTTATACTCACCGATTCGCAAGGCAATCCGGAGACGGCATATTTTTCAGTATTATATCAGGGCAGAAGCGCGAATATTGCCGTGCCTGTAAGGAAAGAATAGTTTCAGAGTTCAACACTGAGCCCACAAAGGATATATTTGTATAAAGTTTTGTTGACGCACAAAGCCGTAGGGGCGAATAAATATGTTCACCCCTATGGGCACGTTGGACTTGGGTTTTAGCTGCGAAACAAATCTACGAATTCAACTGTTCGGCAATGTCATACTCGATCCAGCCGCCGCCTCTTTTCCATTTCGGCGGAGCCATTTCACTTTCCCACTGCTTATAAAGCTTCTTGAGATGCTTCAACTTTTCAGGATACTTCTCTGAAAGGTCGTTCTTTTCTGAGACGTCTTCTGCGAGATTATAAAGACCGGTCGTGCCATCTTCCTGATGAACCCATTTCCAGTCTCCTTCCCGAACGGCATATCCCCTGCCCCTCTTCCAGAAGAGTGTTTTATGGGGGCGTGATTTCTTTTTGCCTTTCAGGTATGGCAGGAGATTAACGCCGTCGAAAGGCTTGCCGAGAATCTTGCTCCCCCCTGCTGCGGCATAGGCTGTGGGAAGGAAATCAAACCCGCTTACAGGATTATCATAAACAGTATTTTCCTTTATCTCGCCCGGCCACTTCATTATACAAGGCACGCGGATTCCGCCTTCCCACTGCGAACCCTTCATGCCGCGGAGCTTTCCGTTTGAAGCACCGTTATTTGTGCCGCCGTTATCATTGAAGAACATAATGAGCGTATCATCCTCAAGCCCAAGCTCCTTTAGCTTGGCGGAAACTCTCCCAATGCTGTCGTCCATCGCCTTTGTCATAGCGGCGTTTGCCCGCCTTCTCCAAGGCTCAACATCGCTGAACTGCTCCAAGTCTTCCTCCTTAGCATGCATTGGAGTGTGAACGGCGTTATAGGAAAGGTATAAGAAGAACGGCCTGTCTTTATGCCTTTGTACGTAATCAACGGCATAATCGGTGAAATCATCTGTGGTATAGGTAATCTTCTCTTCGGGATAAACCTTCTGATTCTTTATCATCACATGGTGCTCGTTTACTTCTCCTTCGATCGGGAAGTAAGAACGGGCGCCGCCAAGGAATCCGAAAAATTCATCGAAATTCCTGTTCCACGGCTGAAACTGCGGACGAAGCCCCATATTCCACTTGCCGATAACGCAGGTGCGGTAGCCGAGGGATTTGAAGTAGTCGGCGAAGGTTTTCTCGTTCGGGTCGAGGCCGAGGTCGTCCTGAGTGTAGCCGGGCATGGGCTTTGCATCGGGGCCGTTGAATTCGTGGCCGAAACGCTGCTGATAACGCCCCGTGAGAAGCCCTGCTCTTGAGGGGCAGCATACCGAGGCTGTTACGTAAGCCTGCGAGAATCTTGTGCCGGTTTTGGCAATCGAATCGATGTGCGGGGTCTGCTGGACTTTTGAACCCTGAAATCCGAAATCACCGTATCCGGCATCATCTGCGAGAAAAATTATTACGTTAGGCCGCTTATTAGAGCTAATTGCATCCTTCGCAGCCTGCTTTGATGCATCACTGGCTGCAAAAGAGGCTCCTGAAAAGGCTGAAAATGCCAACGAACTGCACGCTGCTTTGAGAAAACTTCTTCTTTCCATTATGTATCCTTTTAATAGAACAAAACAATATTAGCCGATGAAACACTGAGCTTTCACTAAGAGCTGATTATAATTATTTGCTTTAAAATTACCAGAATCGCGAGGCGGGAAGGTTTTGTTATTTCCCCTTGCCTATTCTCTGTTCTCGGCTATTGTTTGCCCTTATAATGAAAGGCGTCTAAATTTGAACATCCACGCCGTTTTGTTTCAGTGCTTCAAAAACTGCGAGCATATTTTCCAGCGGCACATTACTCTGCACGTTATGAATGCTGGCAAAAACGAACCCGCCGCCGTCATTGAATATTTCAATCTTTTCGTTTACTTCCTTACGAACATCATCAGGCGAACCAAAGGGAAGTATGCTTTGGGTGTCTATCCCGCCGCCCCAAAAGACAATATCATTGCCGAATTCATTCTTCAGGCTTCTGGGATTCATATTTGCAGCAGAGGTTTGAACAGGATTCAAAATATCAAAGCCGGCCTCAATCAGATCCGGCACCAGTTCAAAGACAGAACCGCAGGTATGGATGAAAGTTTTCCAGTTAGTAAGCTCGTGGATCTTTTTGTTCACAGCTATATGAAAAGGCTTATACAAATCTCGGTATGTTTTTGGAGAAACGAACAGCGAGTTTTGTGCGCCGAAATCAGTGCCGCTTACAAAGGCCACCTGAGCATAATCACCAACAGCTTCAGCAAGCATCTCAATATTTTTCAAAGCAACTTCACACTGCTTTTCGAAAACCTTTTGAACATAATCCGGCCTTAAAACCGTGGACATATACCATTCGGAAATGTCCCGAATTCCCTTGGGCCTTTTAAGGTAAGGCCCGGGAACCACCGCTATATCTCCGAATCCCACTGCCGGCAGAGTTATATATACACCATATTCTGTATTATCGTATAAGCTTTTGGCCTTTGAGGCATAATAGTCAACCTCCTTTTGAGAAAGCAGGGCAAAATCTTCGCAATTATCTTCAGGATTGAGATTGTTTTCGTCAATCGGTTCCTGGCGAATAATCGAATCAAAAAAATAGCTGTGAGTAGGCATTTTTGCGCAAGGAGCAACGCTTTTATCGCCCTGCGGATACAGCAGCACTGCACCGTCATCATCGATGGTATAATTAAATTTTTCAGGTACAAGGGTCGGCGTTCCGTCGTGCATATCGAAAGGCTTCCATCCTTCATTCGGGAATCCAAATAAAGTGTTAGGGGCATCTACGCCTGCGACATCTATACCGAGAGCTTTTCTGAGCGGCTCATCTACTTCCCCGAGCATCTGATAAGGCTCTATTATTTTAACACGATAATTATCGTCCTCACCGAGAACAGCTTTCCTTAGCCTGTAAACCGCCCCTGCTCCCATTCCGGTTTGACCGCCTGCGCCAAAATCAACGCAAACGCGGTCCGGCTGGCGATGATTCAATGTTTCCAGTAATCTCTGGCGTGAGGTTAAAGTTTTCTGGTGTGTATCCAAATTTGTTATTCTCCTCTCTATTCAATAGCGGAATAAATCCATAGAAACAGATTTTTTATGAAAGAGGGCTCTGAATATCAGAGCCCTAATTTATTTGTCAGCAGTTATGGATTATTCAAAGCACTTTTCAACTGGATAGAGATTACACTCCATCCATTGAGCCGCAAAGTGAACAAAATCTTCAAATCCAACTTTGCAGTCGTCTGTGAAATCCATAGGAATTTCTTCAACACATATTTTTGCCTCAGGAACAAGCTCAACATATTTGAGGGCAACATCACCCGCTGTAAGCGGATAGCTGTAAATGCTGACATCGTCAATCAATCCCTTATATGGATTTGTTGCATTATGCAATTCGTATGAATCTGCTATACCAATATTGACAGGCTGTTTCGACTTATCCGGCGCTATATCTTCAACTGAAACAGAATTACTGAGCTCACCATCAATATACAGCCTAACTTCATCTGCTGCGTTGTCGTAAACACCTGTGAGCATATGCCACTGTCCGTCATAAACAGTTCTTTCGTCTCCCTCAACACTTGCTGCGCCGCCGGTACCGCGTACAGAAAAGCTTGGGTAGCCGCTTGAAGATGCTGACAAGATCCAACCGCTCCAGTCTCTGCGGTCGAACTCTGCAATGGCTCTGTCCTGCTTGGCTACAATGCCTGCCCAGTTCGGGTCGGAAGTGTTAACCCAAGCGTTAACAGTAACACCTTGAACGTACGAATTGAAATAATCTTCTGAACCCGGAACAGTAAGGTAAGCATTAGAATCGCCTTGCAGGCTTACAGAATAATCTCCTTCAATGGCATTAGAATCAAAGCCCTGCTGGCCTGAATCCACAAAATCGATACCGTCTAACTGGGCATCCCAGCTGCCTGAAGAATCAGTCAGGTCGTTGTTGAATTTCCAGTTGGCAACTTCCTGCTTAAGCCAAAGCCCTGCTGGAATTGATGTATCGGTTTCACTGCTGGAATTTGAAACAACGCAGTAGTACCAGCCTTCATTAGCGGCATTTGCGGTTACTGTCAGCGTGTTAGAATTAGTTCCAACCACTGTATCGCCGCTGTCAATCTCAGCATCGGCTGATTTCTTCCATTCATAATTTGCGGCAGTAGCAGAAGAGGCTTCAACAATGAACTGAACAGTTTCGTTTTCTTCGGCGACAACGTCTTGAGGCTGAGTTTTAACCAGAGGTGCATCGCCGGAATATTCTATTGCGATCCAGTCTGCGCTGAAGTTGTTCCACCATTTAGTCCAGATATCAATTCCCAATTTCTGCCCTACGAAATCTGAGTGGTCGCTGCTGTTGAATGATACAGTGTATGTGTCATAGGGCTCTTCAGTTGCCGGCCAATTAAACACAGGAGCAACATCCTGCTGTATGAAATAATCCCACCAGAGATTATCCTGCACGCTCCAGACATTCACTCCAAAGGCTTTTGCGGGATCGTTTGGATCCCCTGATTCTTTATGCCCCTCAGCACCAATAATAATGTTGTACTGAGCATTCGGCTGGATCGTCAACTTTGTATTCTGAGCCATCTGTGAATATCCGCCGGAAGCCCACCAGCTGCTCATGCGAATAGCCGTACCGTCTCCGGTTTCAGTAGTGTCCATTCCGTCTGTAATCAGCTCCCAAGGAACCAGGCTGTCCATATCATCGGTAAAGACAATTTCTGCTGATGAATACGAAACCAGCAGCCCTGCGACTAACGATAAAATTAATTTGAGTCTCATTTTTTCCCCTTTAATAATAAACATATTAAGCATTTTTCCTTCTTCTCATAAATACAGCACAGCCGGAACCAAGCAAGGCGAGAGTTGCAGGCTCTGGAACCTCAGAAACCTTAACTGTGTCAACAGTTTGGCTGGCATCATAATTACCCATAATCTTAAACCCAAGGTAGTTTCCTACAGCGTCTGCATTATTAGTGCCGTATGTATTGAATGAAACTGTAATCATAGGAAACGGGTCGCTGGTTGGCGGCCATTCTTCATATACAGGATCTACGCTTTCCTGCACAATAGAGGTATTGCTGCTTTCATCCCAAAAGTACAATTGAAGTTTTGTTGATTTTGCAAGGGTTGAACCTTCTTCAGCCACCTGATGACCTACTATTCCGAAGCTTACTTCATACTCTTTTTCTGCGAGGATAGTTTCTTCAGTGGTTCGCAACATATGAGCATATCTGAAATCAGACTCCCAACTGCTCATGTGGAAGGCAGTGTCGTTGCTTCCAAAATTTACCTTGCTTATTCCTCCTGTACTGGAATACCACGGGCCCCAATCATCCATGTCGTCTTCCAAAATCAGCGCCGCAAAAGACTGGGATGTTAAGAGAAGAACTGAAACAAATAGAACCCCATTAATTAATTTGTGCTTTAACATAATCTTTACTCCTAAAAAAGTAATAATAATTGAGAAGGGCAACACGCCCGATTTCTAACACATATTCAATTTCATTTTTCAATAACTCTACGTCTGATCAAATCGGCAAATCCTATGTACTGGTTAGACCGTAAAGCGAATGTAAGTATAAAATAGATTGAGCGGGGATTTAATGCCATATTGCGAAAATATTTTGTCATTTCCCGCCAATGAGCTTAGTCGCTGCTATACAGCCAGCTGCCTGCGAAATCTTTTATTCCTTCCATATCTGAAGGCTGCCAGCTTTGCGAGAAATCAACAAAATCACAGAAGTTGACAATTCCATCCTGATTGGTATCTCTCTGGTAGAAAAACTCTTTCTCTTCTACATAAACTGCGTGTACGCTTACCGCATTCCACCAGCCGGGGGAAACAGTAATACCAAGAGCATTGCCAACTGAATTCTGATTTGCACCGTTTACAGTACTGAATCCGATTGTATGCTTTGTTATCTGAGCAGGGGAAATATTGAAAGTTTCGGAGGTTATCTCAGCCCAGCTCGAATCTGCATCGCTGAGGATTATTTCTGCGTTAGTGTCTTCCTGAAGCGAGCTTTTCATATAAACACTGACTTCGTAATATTTATCCTCAGAAATCGTATGACCGGCAGATGTATATATTTTTGTATATTTAGCACCATCCCACCAGCTGTTCATTTCAACAAAGGGTATATCACCTTCAGTATTAACCCGAACCCCGCCGACATTCTCTCCGGCTTCCTGAGCAGATTTAGACTCTTCGTTCCACACGCCTGATAAAACAGACATTCCATCAGAATATACAACAGAGCCTGAGGGCTTCCCGAAGTTGTTTGAGAATAATTTCACGTTATCGATAAAAAGAACACCTTCATCGCTGCTTACAGAGCTCTTGAATCGAATCTGCTGGGCAGTTGGGGCATATTCGCTTAAGTCAACTGTTACCTCAGTCAAATTGTCCGCGGTGTCATTCCCGCCTCCGATTGAATCGCCGCCGTTATCGTGATAGTATGCCTTCCAGACGGAGATCCATGCCCCCCTTGCAGAATCATAGATTTCGGCTGCTGCATATTCTCCGGATTCGAGGCTGTCTGCATCAAAATCAAACTGCAGGATCGGCTTATAAATCCGCTGCGAGAAAGCTCGCGAAACTGAAGCATCTTCGGTGAGTTTCAAAACGTAGTTGCCGCCGCAGTTTTGTATAACCGGAGATGGAGAACTGGAAAGCTGCCAGTTTCCGTTCCAGCCTGCCCCTGAAGCAAAATCGTTAGACTGAAAATCATCAGAAGCAAGCGGGCTGTGCGAGGCTGCTTTAACTTCTGCGCTGCGGGGGCTTTCATTGCCGAAGACATCCTTTGCCGTTACAGCATAATAGTAATTCCGTGAGTTTTCTGCGGTGCTGTCCTGAAATTCGCTTTCAGTTAAATCGGCAGCAATCTCAACATATCCGCTGCTGCTTACTCTGCTCCTGTAAACGCTGTAGGAGCTGAAATCCCATTCATCTGAATCATCCCAATTGAGTGTAATTATGGAATCTTCGACAGCAGCAGACAAATTCTCCGGCGATGAAGGGGGCTCGGAATCGGTTTCGCCTGTATCTGCAAAGCTCCACTGAGCCTGCATAGAAGTATCAGAAGAATCTGTCAGGACTGGTGCGCCCGAAGCAATCTTAAGCCGCGGATTTTCGCCCGCCCTCTGCTTTCCAACGTTCTCAAGATAATAGCTTCCGCCAACTTGGGTAAGCTGCCATTTAACGAAATCATTCTCTTGTGAATTAGAAACAACGGTTAAGGAATTAGAACCTTCCCAAGCGCTTAAGCGTGAATCTCTTCTGCTTTCAAGCGATGCTGTGTTATCGATATAGTAGAATGCTCCTTCCGGCCTGAATCGCCAGCGGGAGTAATCCGAAATGTTCGAATCGTCTTTGAGATGCACACCGTTAAAATCTGCTGCGAGCCTTGAATTATCGCTGAGATTATCAACAAACTGGCTGAAATAAACGGGGCTGCGGTCTCCCCATGTAACTTCGATAAAATCAAAGGCATGGTTCTCAATATTCAAAGAGACTTCTCTTTTAGGCCCTTCTCCATCGAAAAAAACGTCGCGGTTAGTGCATTCAAACTCCCATTTTGATTTTTCTGCCCTTCTCTCACTGGACCCGAGGAACAGCCAAACTCTGCCCTGCAAATCACGATAAGCACTTGCACCGCTCCAAGTAGGTGCGTGCATCTTATATGCAATTCTCTTGCCTTGAGAAGCCTTCACGAACCTTCCTTCAGCAGGATCGACCTCGCCCCAGAAAAGTCCGCCTTCTCCAGGCCTGTCGCTCAATTCTGCTGCTATCATCAATTCAATATAATTATGAATCTCAGGGTTAAGGAAAGTTTTGTCGTCGGAATGAACTTCATTTATGAAATCAATAAACGACTGCATCGTACCGCCTATAACATGGGTAGCACCTATATCAATAAGGTCTCTGTTCGGGTCGTACCAGCTGTAGGCATTGGAAGAGCTTAAAGTTGAAGGGCCGACAATGGGAATAGAACCGAGCTGAGATCTGGTTCTGTATTCCTGCATAATTTCATACATATTCGCCCTTGAGCCCTGCGGGAACTCCCAATCAGGCTCATTGTAAACTTCCACAAAATCGAAGTCTTCGGTGGAATATCCATAATTCGAAGTAACATAGTTGATTGCCGCGATGATTCCATCAACTATTTTTACCGGATCTATCTTGCCGTCTGAACGGATATACCAATCATCCATGATGTATTTATTTCCTGCGACGAGCGTAAGATCAGCATCTGGAACTCTCTGAGCCTGTGCTAAGGCGTTTTGTATGGTAGTTTGCATCTCACCGCCTGCGGGGAGAACGGGCTGTCCGCCGGAATAGCTGAGAGGTTCAGATGCGGAAAAATTAAATCTCACAGAATCAATATTTTCAGCGCCCATATTATCAATAGCGCTGGTCATATTACTTTCGTTAATCCAGCCTTGGCAAACACCCCAGTAATCAAGCTTTTTGGTTTCGCCCTGAGCAGAAGTGTCAAAAAAGAGCTTGGTAGAAAGCTGATTATCGGCTCCAGAACTAACGAGCTCAACCTTGTCTATACTAAGGCTGTTCCACCAATTACCCCAAATCTGAACGCCAAGACTCTTGCCAATGAGATCCTGATTATCTTCGCCGAGCGTGTCAAATTTTATAGAATATTTTGGGAATGAAGCTGTGCTTGCCGGCCAGTTGTACAGAGGTGTTATAGAGGCAGTTTGAAAGATATCCTCGACCGATTCATTTATCGAATAAAGCTCCACAGAGATTGGCTTGCCTAAAGCTGGATCGGAAGAATTCTGCTGATGGCCTTCTGCGCCAATCAGCAGCTCATATTCTTTCTCATCCTGAATTATAACGCCGGTATCCCGCTTCATATGAGTGAAGTTATTGCTGTCAGACCACCAGCTGCTCATATGCACAGAATTGCCGTCGCCGTAATTCACCAGACCAATGCCGCCGGTATTTGAAGACCAGCCCGAAAGCGAAAGCATATCATCTATAAAAACCGTTTCTGCATTAAGAGAAACCGCTATCGCTGCGAGCATAAATAAAACATTCCCAATTCTAATCATATAACCCCCGGTAGTAAAAAAGCTTTCATTGTGTTAAAATTTTGCTTTTTTAGTAGTTTCTTTTAATTTGAATAATGCCGGAACAGCCCTTTTCAGCGAACTTCAGCTGAAGGCCTTCTTCCAGAAGCTTTTCGCCTTTTATTTTCAGCGTTTTTCCGCCGAGACTTTCGGGCATACTAACCTTATATTCTTTCTGCGGAGACAAAGTCCTCAGGCGAATTGTTTTCTTCATTTCCGGAGCATTACCCTGATAGGCGAATACCATAGACTTATCATTGGTCTTATCGGCAAACTGAACCGCAACTGAAGAGTTAGGATTGTTGACGTCTATCTGCGAAGTGAGGTGATACACTTCAGAATTTCTAATTATATGACGGTACTTTTTGAAATATTCAATTCTTTCTCTTGCAGTATCTTTTGTGCTGCTGGACCACTGTTCAATCTCGCCGGAAAGGCCGAAGTGCCCCATCATATTAACGGTAAACCTTGAGGGGACATCAAGAACATCCATATGTTCCTTATCTTCAGGGTAGGTTGTCCAGTCGCTGCACATTTCAGGCGGGAAGAGATATGTCGAACCGAAATTTATCGCAAGATTGGCAAGGTTATCCACTTCATCCGAACTCCAGTGAGTATCAGTAAATGCGGAAGTCATTACATCCGCACGCTTAGAACCGCTGCTGCAGTTTTCTATTACGAGGTCGGGGTAGTTATTTCTCATAAACTGCCAAAGCTCAATCAGCCCCTCATAGTGCCCGTAGAGCGGGTCTTGCTTCCCTGAATAAAGCTCACTGCCTGTAGAGGATGCGACATTGAAGTCCATTTTTATATAATCTAAGTCATAGCTGTTCATCAGCCATTCAATAACTTTTTTCTGATGCTTCAGAGCGTCAGCTTTTCCGAGATTGAGATTTATAATAGGCCCGACATCGTGCCAGTATTCATCAAGGTCTGCTATTTTCCAATCCCGCGGGTCAGCCGGCACCGGCTCCTCGACAATGCGTCTGTCAATCATTACCCAATCCGGATGTTTGCGTATAAGCTCGGA
The DNA here is from genome assembly GCF_002117005.1 of Sedimentisphaera salicampi. Taxonomy (NCBI): domain Bacteria; kingdom Pseudomonadati; phylum Planctomycetota; class Phycisphaerae; order Sedimentisphaerales; family Sedimentisphaeraceae; genus Sedimentisphaera; species Sedimentisphaera salicampi. The sequence goes on along the minus strand of NZ_CP021023.1, from coordinate 3,171,860 downwards.
ATTCTTGCTGATACATTCCATAGACACCCATACGCCGAATTTCATACCCATATCTCTTACGGCCTCAGCCACAGGCTCGAGACCGTTGGGGAGCTTATCTTTATTGACGAACCAGTCCCCAATGGAATTTCTCCAAGGGTGATTGCTGCCGTACCAGCCTGCATCAATCACAAACAGCTCGCAACCAAGACTTGCCGCTATCTCGGCCTTTTCGAGCAGATTCTGCTCATTGAAATTGCCTTTGTTGTCGAAATATTCATTATACTGAACGACAGGCCAATTATCGCCTAAATCTCTGAGAAGATTCTTTCTGATAAATCTTCTTATTGGGAGCGTGCCGTAATCCCAATGCCCTTTGAACTCGCTTATCAGAGCTCCGGGGATGGGTAGGCCGGAAACGCTGGCCAGTTCAGGAAGACAACCCGGCGAGGATTCGACAGTAAGCTTAACAGGGCTGTCTGTAGGCTGCTTTATTTCCATAGACCAGTTTCCGCTGTAAGCAAGGAATACAGCGAAGCCTTCTTTAGTCTTCGTGTTAAGAAGCATAACAAAAGGTTTCATCGTACCGCAGCTCTGGCCGCTCTTTTCCAGATGGCTGAAACCCTGCTCAGAAAGCCTTTCTGTTTGAATACGATATTCATCCCCCCAAGTGCTTGTGAAGGTAAGGATTACGTAATCGGTAATATCCCCTTCAAACGGTTTTACAAAGGGGAGCTTAACCGGCTTGGCAATTTTATAATCTGAACTTCCTTCCCAGCCGCTTATTCCATACAACCGGTCAGCACGGTAGGGTATCATCTCGGGCTTCTGGGTTTTATATTCAATCCATGCATCTGCCCAGTCGGCATGGTCGTTATAAAACTCATCTCCTCCATCAGTAACATGGAGAGTTAGAGTGTTGATTCCTTCAACATCAATATTTAGTTCTTCAGCTTTTTCTCCGCCTTTAATTACACCGCTTTTGTAGAGAGTTCTTCCATCACCTTTAACAACAAATGCGCTGCTTCCTTTATCACCGGAACTGTCATCAATCCCCACAAAAGCATGAAATCTGCGTGCATCTTTTTTCAGGTCTATGCTGATATAGCTTACTGCATGAGTTGCTATGCCCTTTTCAAATTCCCTGCCTTTTATTGAGAGCGGGGAATCATCTTGAAGAGACTGATCGACTCCAGGATTGCCCCAGCCCTGAACAACGAATTCAGTGTTTAAATCAGAGAGGTAGGTTTTATTCATTTCTTCTGCATAAGCAGACAAACCAACACACAGATAAGTAATCAGAAGTGCTGCTGAAAATTGATTGATAAATCTCATACAAAAAGCCTTTCTATAAACTAAGCAAAAAATATTCTTAAGCTGTTTCAATTATTAATAATATAACAAATATCCGGCATACCAATGCCTTATTACGCAATAATCTTGTCAATATGCGACAATCCAATTCAGTTTAAAGCAAAAACATATGGACTTGAAGATAAGTTTCTATATCCGCATAAGATTTGGTTATTATTCATTGTTCAGCGAAGAGCAGCTAACAGGCTCACCGTTAATCCCGAAATAACGGGCTCGCTTCTTATCATTTTCAACGTTCTTAATAAATCTCTGGATAATCCGATCAAGCAAATCCTGCGGCATTTGATGAGGGCCTTTATTGTTGCCTGCACCATTTGAGACCCCTTGAGGGAAGCCTAATTCCGCTGAATGCCGGTTGTAGTCCGGAGATGTAACCGGATACCAAAGGCAGCTCCAGAGGCAGTTTCTGTAGTTGATGAACATACTCGGCCCCCAGATGTATGGCCGCATTGCGCTGTCTTGAAATGTTCCATGAGTCGCAAGAGCGTTAAAATTTCTTCCATTATCAGAAACCAAAAACGCAAGATCAGGATTTTCTCTGTTATCCTGGACTATCTTGGTAAGCTCGGCTGTAAGAGTGATCATCTCACGGTCAGAATAAGTAGGCACATCCTGAGCGTAGGAGATAGTGTTGGGGAGAATATAGTAAGTTTCATCCCATACAAATGCATCTACCTCTTGGCCGTACTCTTTAATCAGGGCCTTGAGATAGCCCTTAAACCATTCCCTCACTTCAGGGACAGCAGGGTCCATCCGCAGAGGCTGCCCTTTAGAATCCGGTCCTTTCCAGCCTGGAACCGAAATGCCTTTCTTGTTTCTCCATAGATAATCCGGACTGAATTCCGGTGCGCCCGAATCGCTGTTTGTCCCGTCTGCGAAGTAAAGCAGAGTATGGAAGCCGAGGTCATTTGAAAATTTTATACGCTTGTGCATCTGCTCCAAAGACATACTAATCTTTCCAGTGCCCTGCATTGCAGTCCATTGATCAATAAGCTCACCTTTGGAATGGTCGTAAGCGTACTGCTGAAAATAATCGTACCATCCATGAATACACACTGCTGCTCTGTCTCTGTATTTTTCGGGAATTTTGTCTGCTAAATGACGGAGCCCCTTGTACCAGCCCTCGCCGCCGTCAGAAAGAAAGTCGTAGTAAACCAGATGTATCTGATCTGTCCATTCAGGGCCGGGCTGAATTTCAGGGATTGTTTTGTAAAAGCTATTCAGCATTGCATCAACGCATTCAGGCTCTGTTAATTCTTTCCCGTTTTCAGGGAGGAATTCAAGCAAAACAGTGCGGTCTTCTTTCTTCAAAGGAACTGTTTGGCCATGATAAGTGGTGGAAACTGTAATTGAGGTGCTTTGTTTTTTGGGAACAGACTGCAAATATGCCCCGCAGTACGGATCAACAGAAACTGCCAAGTGCTGTTTCTTATCTTCCTTTTCAAATTCGAGACCAAACACCGGAATTCCCAGCTCATTGCGAGTTAAACGGAATTGCTCATGGACTACAGGAATCTGCATCATCGGGCCAAGGACAGGAGTCCCCGAGAATTCTTTTGGGATATCCTCATCCCAGCCGTAAAGATGCTGCGTGGGATCGACGGTAGATTCCAGAGAAATCTCCCTGCTGCTCAGTCCTGATGCTGCTTTAGCTCCCATCTCGTAGCGAAGTGCTCCGTAAGTGCCGTACTTACCGGGATTGAGCTCATAAACTCTCAGTTGGCCATCCCGTTCAGGACATACCATTTTGCTTGCCGAGGAATCTTTAACCTCGAATTCATTCATGACTTCCAAATCAGCCCTTACAGGAAAATCGAGGTCAAGCTCGGCTTCATAATAAATTGCATCGGAGTCTGAAGCAGACGAAAGACTAACATGGTACTGACCTTCAATATTAACCGGCCAATCGCTGGAAACATCATAAGTTAAAAGGATGCTTTCAGCCTTAGCAGTATGCGATTTCAGTTTAACTTCAACAGGCAATAGGCTTTCGTCGGTTTCTTCTTCTATGATGAGCGGCAGGCCGTAGGTAGATTCTTCCGGTTTATCAATATTAAACTTAGATCGCTCGTTTTTGCAGGTTAAAACCGGCTTTTGAACTTCTACCTTCAATTCTGAAGAAGCAGACCATAGAACCCTGCCGTTTTTTTCTAAAGATAAATTGCTCCTTTCTGCGGCGAAAACTGCCGCAGAAAGAAGGCAAATTGACACAACACACATCGCTCTTATAAATTTGACCATAATTTTGGTTCCTGAGTTTTAACGATTACTTATCACACTTAAAATATCTGACAGGGTCTCTGTTTTCATTGAAATACCTCGGCCTTTTATTGTCATTTTCAACGTTGTGAATGAATCTTTCAATAACGTTATTCAAGATATCCTGCGGCATTTCATGAGGCCCCTCATCATCGCGCCATCCGTTTGAAAGACCCTGCGGAAAACCTAACTGAGCGGCATATTTATTATGCACAGCTTTTGAAACCGGAAGCCACAGATTGCTCCATAAGGTGTTGCGGTAATTGCTGAACATACTATTGTACCAGCGGTCGGGGTGCATTACCGTGTCTTCCCAAGTGCCTGAAGAAACCAAAGCATTTGTATTATTCCCCCAATCTGATACAAGGAAAGCCAAATCAGGATTCGGCTTATAAGACTGCACGATCTGAGTTAATTCAGAAACCAGACTCAGCATAGCTCTGTCTGAATATGCGGGTGTCTTCTGCGAGTAGGAAATAGTATGAACTGGGATATAGAAAGTTTCATCCCATACAAAACCATCCAGATCTTTTCCGAATTCATCAAGCAAAGTCTTCGTATAACCTTTAAACCATTCCCTGAGATCATCCACTGCAGGGTCCATCCTGACAGGACGCCCGATAGAGTCCGGTCCTTTCCAGCCACGCCTTGAATTGCCGTTTTTATCCCTCAATACGAAATCCGGGTTGAATTTTTTGAAGCCTGAATCACTGTTGGTCCCATCGGCAAAATATATTAGCGTCTTAAATCCAAGATCCTTGGCAAATTTGAATCTCTTATGCATTTTATCAAGGCTCATAGGGATTTTTCTTGTACCGGGGAAAGCTGTCCAATGCTCTTTCATCTCACCTTTGGCATGGTCGTATGCGTAGCTTTGGAAATGATCATACCAGCCGTGCTGACATAATGCGACGCAGTCTCTGTATTCTTCGGGTATTTTTTCAGCCAAATGCTTGAGACCTTCGTACCAGCCTTCGCCGCCGTCTGAGAGATAATCGTAATACACCAGCTCTACTTCATGCAGCCAATCCGGGCCGGGTTCAATCTCTGGTATAGTATTATAGAAGCTCATAAGAATGGGGTGCATATTTTCTGGTGCAGATAGTTTACCCTCAGGGTCTTCCATAAACTCTATAGCTATAGTTCGTGATTCTGAATTCATCGGCACAACAGTTCCGTTGTAAGTAGTAGAAACTGTAACTTCTGTGCTACCATTATCAGAGCCTGCTTTAATATATCCGCCGCAATAAGGATCTATCGAGACAGCCAAATCTGTCCGTCCTGAATCAACGCTATTAAGCTCAACGCCAACAACAGGAATCCCTATTTCACTGCAGTTTACACCTTGGGCAGCCTTTGCTCCCAATTCGTAGCGACCTGCACCGGCTTTCCCAGACCTGAGATTATAAGAACGCAAAATTCCATCTCTTTCAGGCAGCGCCATTGTTTTAACTGTATTGCCTTGAATTTGGAATATATTCTTTACTGTAACGTCTGTACGCACAGGCGAATCAAATTCCAGCTTACTCTTGCAAAGAATCAGATTATTATCTTCAGCAGGCTTAAGCTTGAGGTGGTATTCCCCAATTATGTCGTAATAACTGTCTGCAGAGTCTACGCTGTATTTCAGTACAACAAAATCTCTCTTCACCTGCTTGCCTTCAAGATTTACAGCAAGATGCATTTTGCTGTTTTTTCCCTGCACCCAGTCTTTAATAATCAGCTCAGGGGCGGGGATTATTACTTCTTTACCTCCAGCGGTTTTCCACACAGCTTTATCCTTCTCAAAATCCAATTTCCCTTTCTCAGCCCCTTGAACCGAAAAAGCCATAAAAAGCATTGAAAGCAATAAAACTAAATTTCTTCTAACCATTCTTGAAACCTTTCAAATAAAGTTAATTTTAATATTTCTGGTAAATCAAATTAAAGCAATTTCAGCTTACAATAAAAATACGAAAACTATTCACAGCAGCCTTCCTTAAAAAACATAATTTACTTTATGCCGACCAGCTCTTCTTCAATCTCTTCAAGCGATTTGCCTTTTGTTTCCGGGATGTAATAGAGCACAAAGAAGAATATGATTACGCAAATTACTGTGTAAGCTATGAACGGAGTTTGTATTCCGTATTTTTCTTCAAGTATGGGGAATGTAAGGGTAAGTAAAGTGTTGGCAGACCAAAGGCAAAGATTAGCAACAGCCATTGCTTCTGCTCTGATACGGTTTGGAAATATCTCGGATAAAACAATCCATGTTACGCTTGCAATAGAGCCGGCGTAAGCGGCCACATAGCAAAGAACTGCTATCAATATTCCAAAACTGTTAGTCTTATCCATCACGAAAAAGGTACTTATCACTGCCAGCGATCCTGCCATGCATGCCATACCTATAAGCAGTATTTTTTTGCGGCCTGCTTTATCAACCAGCAGAAGAGGAATAAATGAGAAAATTATAAATACCAAACCGATGAATGTTGACTGAAGCAAAGAAGCGCTGAATTCAATGCCTGTGGCTTCGAAAATTTGAGGTGCATAAAACAATACAGCATTCACGCCTGAAATCTGCGAAAAAACGCCTAAAAGAGCTCCGATAATAACTATCCTGAGCAAACGTGGCTCTAAGAGGTCTTTCAAGCTTCCCTTTCTTACGTGAGCGAGGGTCTTCTTGATATTTTCAATTTCCTTAGAGGCGTATTGCTCGTTTTCAATTTTGCATAAAACACTGCCTGCCTTTGCAGTTTTGCCGATTTTAACGAGAAAACGAGGCGTTTCAGGTATGAAGAAAAGCGTTGCCAGAAAGAGGCCGCCTGGCACTGCTTCTGCTGTAAACATCCAACGCCATGAATCCTCTGCTGTATTCAATTCTATAAAATAGTTTGATACATACGCCGCTGAAAGGCCCACCACAATTGCAAGCTGATAAAAGGCCACAAGCCCGCCTCGAATCTTTGTAGGCGCTACTTCGGCAATATAAATCGGGGCTACGCCGGAGGCAGCTCCGACACCTACACCGCCTATAAACCGGTAGAAAACAAACCAGCTGATGCTGTTCGACCAGCCGGAACCGATTGCAGAGATTATAAGAAGCAGACACGCCAAAAAGAGAGACTTTTTACGTCCGATTGTATCGGATATTTTTCCTATCCCACCTGCTCCAAATACACATCCAAATATAGCACTCGCAACTACTAAGCCCTTAGAAGTGCCTGAAAGATCAAACATGCCCTCCAGATAAGACAAAGTGCCTGAAATTACAGAAATGTCAAAACCGAAAAGAAATCCGCCCAAGGAAGCCACTATGCAGATAAGCATAACATATTTGAAATTATAGTTTCTTTCTTCCATTCTCTAATATACGCTTCCCTAATTCATTAACATAAAACTTTAGGCCATGTAAAAGTTACGATTACCCGCTGCTTAATCCCATTGGTTTGTGATGGCAAAAATTATGCAATATATGAATTATTTTATGCCGACCAGCTCTTCTTCAATCTCTTCAAGCGATTTGCCTTTTGTTTCCGGGATGTAATAGAGCACAAAGAAGAATATGATTACGCAAATTACTGTGTAAGCTATGAACGGAGTTTGTATTCCGTATTTTTCTTCAAGTATGGGGAATGTAAGGGTAAGTAAAGTGTTGGCAGACCAAAGGCAAAGATTAGCAACAGCCATTGCCTCTGCTCTGATACGGTTTGGAAATATCTCGGATAAAACAATCCATGTTACGCTTGCAATAGAGCCGGCGTAAGCGGCCACATAGCAAAGAACTGCTATCAATATTCCAAAACTGTTAGTCTTATCCATCACGAAAAAGGTACTTATCACTGCCAGCGATCCTGCCATGCATGCCATACCTATAAGCAGTATTTTTTTGCGGCCTGCTTTATCAACCAGCAGAAGAGGAATAAATGAGAAAACTATAAATACCAAACCGATGAATGTTGACTGAAGCAAAGAAGCGCTGAATTCAACGCCTGTGGCTTCGAAAATTTGAGGTGCGTAAAACAATACTGCATTCACGCCTGAAATCTGCTGAAAAATGCCTAAGAGAGCTCCAATAATAACTATCCTGAGCAAACGTGGCTCTAAGAGATCTTTCAAGCTTCCCTTTCTTACGTGGGCAAGGGTCTTCTTGATATTTTCAATTTCCTTAGAGGCATATTGCTCATTTTCAATCTTGGACAAAACACTGCCTGCCTTTGCAGTTTTGCCGATTTTTACGAGAAAACGGGGCGTTTCAGGTATCAGAAAAATAGCTGCAAAAAAGAGTACACCCGGCGCTGCTTCAGCAGTAAACATCCAACGCCATGAATCCTCTGCTGTATTCAATTCTATAAAATAGTTTGATACATACGCCGCTGAAAGCCCCACCACAATTGCAAGCTGATAAAAGGCCACAAGTCCGCCTCGAATCTTTGTAGGCGCTACTTCGGCAATATAAATCGGGGCTACGCCGGAGGCAGCTCCGACACCTACACCGCCTATAAACCTATAGAAAACAAACAAACCGATGCTGTTCGACCATCCGGATCCAATTGCAGAGATTATAAGAAGCAGACATGCCAAAAAGAGAGACTTTTTACGTCCGATTGTATCGGATATTTTTCCTATCCCACCTGCTCCAAATACACATCCAAATATAGCACTCGCAACTACTAAGCCCTTAGAAGTGCCTGAAAGATCAAACATGCCCTCCAGATAAGACAAAGTGCCTGAAATTACAGAAATGTCAAAACCGAAAAGAAATCCGCCCAGTGAAGCCACTATGCAGATTGACATTACATACTTTAAATTATAACTTCGTTCGACCATAATTATTATGATTTCCGTAATTCACTTAATATCAATAAACACATAAACTGCATCTCGTGCCTTGCATAAAATCTTTAGAGCCGGCTGTCAGCCTACCTTAAGACTGCTGGAATTCAACCAAATTCAATAATCAGCAAACTGCAATGCAGTTTGTACATAAGCCTCAAGGTTCTCCATTGGTGTACCGTATTCGAGAAAATCAGCTGACTGAAGGATAAATTTACCGCCTGGTTTTCCTATCCTTATTGTTTCTTCAGTTATTCTTTTAACATCCTCAACGCTGCCTTTCTGCAGGACATTTACCTGATCAACTCCTGCCAGCATTACATAATCCCCGTTAACGATTTCTTTTGCTTTCTTCAAATCAGCATCACCTAAAGGAGGCGGGGAGAACGGTTCAATTATTTTTGCTCCGAGGTGCTTGTAAGACTCGACCAGATTCATAATCTCACCGCAGTTGTGATACATTGCGGGGGTGCCGTTTGCCTGAACGAAGTCTATATATTTTTTCTCGAAAGGCAGGACATACTCATCATAACATTTCTTGCCAAGGAAGCCGCCTGGTACATTCCCGCCCACGCAGTGAACATCAACCCCTGCATTGTCGATAGCACGCGTGTAATCGACAATTCTGTTCATAGCGAAATTCATCAGCTTCTCATAAAATTCGTAATCAACAATAAACAAGCTGTAGAGCTGCTCATGGTTTGTAAGAAGGGAAGAATTGTTAAACGGCCCGTGAGGAGTCCAGCTTCCTAAAATGCCATCTTCGCCCAAAGCCTGCTTTATTCTGCTCACCCTTTTCTTAATCATCCGAGCCTTTTGCTCATTCATAAGCGGCGGCTCATATTTAGAGGCAATCTCTAAATCCAGCTTATTCTGAATAGGGAATTTGGTGCAGCCGTACATATAGGTCGACGCGCGAAGCCTGTTTATAGAAAAGTCCTGAGTAAGATCGCCTTCCGGAGTTTCAATTTTAGAGCGTATTACAGTTGTATCGCCCTGCTGAATCTTTTCCTTTGTAACCTTCCAGTTCTCCGTCTGCTCGGATACATTCAGCCCTCCGCAGTGAACACCTATTGGATCGTTAATCCCGAACAGCATTCTTACAAAAACATCTACCCCAAGCTGTTTTTGTATTTCAATCACTTTCAGCTGCAGCTGCTCATAATCAAAAGGGTCAACCTCGGGATAAACCTGCTCGAGGAAGTGCCCTTGGTCTAACATAAATAAAGTAACCGGAACTCTGTCTGTCTGCTCCCCTTTAAGGGCTTTCAGCAATCTTTCCCGTGAGGTCATCATCAATTATACTCCATTTATTATTGTTATTTCAACACAGCTTCAGCGTTTTTCTATTTCAACATCTCTGCGAATTTTTGTGAGCTTATTCCATTGCAAAGACCATAAATCTTCAAGCTCTACGCTTTCAACAGACAAATCAGAAAAAGCAAGGTTAATATTCATATTATGCCTGTCAATGCTGAACCGCCTCATCTGCTGATCAAAATCGCCGGAAATCTGTATCCTTCTGGTTTCGGGTTCTGTAGGGACATAATTCTCACCGTCCGGGAAAGCACCTACCCAGATACTGTCTCCTACTAACGGCACTCTTCCCTCAAGCTCACTCCATTTTCGATAGAAGCGTTCCTTCCCGAACTGCTTCTCCCACTCCTGATAATCAGAGGTGAGCCAGTTATTCAAACCGTAAGAGCCTTGATTGCCTCTCCAGTTCCAGTTTTCATCGGCTTTTATTGTACCTCCCGGCATCTCAGGATAAAAGTAATTCCTCAGCTTGCTGGGTGGAACATCTGTAGGTGCATAATGTTCTTCAGCGCTCGGACAAAGCATAACTTTAACTCTGTCCCCTTTGAATTCGCTGTCATCATCGTCGCCTATATATGAGGAAATCTTCTGGAACCAGTAATCGCCTGACTGCCAAGACATAGAAGCAAATTTATCCTCATTGTCCATTGAATACAGGTTCATTGCTGTACCAACCTGCTTTATGTTTGATTTGCATACAACTCTCTGCGCCTGTTCTCTTGCCTTACCCAAAGCGGGCATCAAGATTGCCATCAGCAGAGCTATAATTGATATCACAACCAAAAGTTCTATTAGCGTAAAACCTGATTTATGGCCTGCTTTTGTTATTAAGCCTCTTCTCATTATATAAAAACCTTTCCTAAAAAGCTTATTTCGCATCTAACCCAAAAAATCTAATTTTTTACCACGATAATTATTCTATAACCAGAGAGCTTAAAAAAAATGACAAATTGCGTAAATTAGTTGCCTATATACGACACACTTTGCTTTGCTGTTATATCTGAATCATTAGCTGAGGATACGGAGATTCTAAAACATAAAGGGGCTTGCTATATGCTTTTAGAGGTACTATAATAAAGTTTTTAAGGCTTATCTGTTGATGGAAATTAGTTCTATGGAAATTCCCAAGGTAATATTATTAGTAGAAAATTCGCGAGCTTTTGGAAGAAATATTCTGAGAGGGATAGCGAGATACTCGGCCACAAACGGCCCGTGGTCATTCTTTCGCCCCGAAGCGTTTTATCTGCATCCCGGTAAGGCAGCAATCCCTGAATTAGAGTTTATCAAGAAAGTCGGTGCGGACGGGATAATAATGAGAGAAACCCCAAACACTGAAAAAATATTATCGCTTGGAATCCCTACAATACTTTCATCCTACCTGCAAAAGGAATACACCGGAGCTGTTCAGGTGTTGAACGATAACGAAAAAATCGGGTCAATGGGAGCTGAGCATTTAATAAACAAAGGTTTCAAAAATTTTGCATTTTGCGGAAACAGAAAATTTTTCTGGTCTAACGAAAGGCGAGAAGGATTTATAAATAGGGCAGAAAAAGCAAAACTTCAAAGTGTATTCGTAAAAGAAAAATATAAAAACACAAAACGCAGCAATCAGCACGAGATTATAAGAGAGCTCAATGAATGGATAACAACCTTACCGCTTCCAATAGGGATTATGACTTGCACAGATGAGTATGCTCAATATATCGCTGAGGCAGCAAAGATCTCTGAGCTTCGAATTCCTGAAGATGTTGCTGTTTTGGGAGTTGATAATGATGATTTTATCTGCGATCTTACCTATCCAACATTATCCAGCATTGAACTAAGCGCCGAACAGGCCGGCTTTGAATGTGCTGCAAATCTGGATATTTTAATGAAAAATCCTGAATACAGCAAAGGCGAGATAATTGTAAATCCTCTTTACATAAAAGAACGCCACTCAACAAACATCTTAGCGGCCAATATCCCGGAAATAGTTGCTTCCCTGAAATTTATTGAAAATAATATTGAGGAAAGGATTTCTGTTCAGGATGTTGCCGATTATGTGTGCATTTCGAGAAGGTCTTTAGAAAGATTATTTGCCAATCAGCTTCAGAGGTCTGTTTTTGAAATGATAAAAGAAATGAGGCTTGCACGAATTATTAAGTATTTATCCAATACAGAATTGAGCGCAGGTGAAATCAGCAGAATTATAGGTTTTTCCGAAGAGGCATCTCTTTCAAAATTTTTCCGAAAAGAAAAAGGAATATCTTTGAGGAAATTCCGCAAACTTATCAATTCAAACAAATTCTAATCCCCAAACCATACTCGATCTTAGCTATTCTTTTTTGCCATATTATCACCTTTCCGATAGATCATTTATATATCTTCGCAATAAGTGCATCAGTATTTGCGGAGTAATAATACAGATTGAATTGCTGCAAGGGCTGGTTTTACTGAAAATATCTGGCTGTTAGATTGACATTATCTTGCTGAATATCTAAAATCTACCAACTATTCGTTTCGATTTTGAAGCCTTGGGAGAGAAAATAATGAATTCTGAGAAGATGTTTGAACATATATCCAGAGAAGAGCTTGAGAAGGTTAGCAAAATATTCTCTAAACATTTCGGCGAAGATATTTGGGCTTCAAATACATTTGGGGACACGGTTTTCACCCCTGAAAAGGCTTCAGCGGTAGAATTCTGCGAGATTGTCAACTGTTCGGAGCAAGGCAGGGAGAGATGCCGGAAGCAGAGGGCAGACAGCATAAGGATGTCTATGGAGATAGGGCAGCCTTATATAACAATATGCCATTCGGGCATCCTTCTGGGATGCGTTCCGGTGGTAGATGAAGACACCCAGCTTGGAGGGCTTTTCTTCGGTAAGTGCCTCTGCGAGAACGTATGCCAGAGCCTTTTGAAAGACATAACAAAACGGCTCAAGGGAATCAGTGATGATCAGGGAGAGATTTTGCACGCCCTGCTGGAGCTTCCCAACACCCCGCCTCGCAAGATACATTCAGCCAGCGAAAAGCTCTACGATATCCTTTACGGCGAAACCAGACTGAACCCCAAAATGCTTCACTGGCAGAGAGAACTTTCGCGTCAGCAGGCAGAGATAGGTGAATATATAGCAGAGCAGAAACGCCTGAAAAACGTTTCAAGCACTCCATACGAATACGAAAAGAAGCTAATGAACAAGGTTCGGATAGGTGATAAAACCCAAACCCGCGAAATCCTGAACTGTATGCTTGCCTCCATTATGCTCAAATCGCCTGGGGAGCTGAACGTCCTGAAGGCACGCCTGCTTGAGCTGATAAGCGTTTTGAGCAGAGCCGCTGCTGAAGGCGGAGTGGATATAGATATAATGCTTGAGAGAAACCTTAAAAATATCACCCAGCTTATAGATGTTTCAGACCAGAAGGAACTGTGCGCTTGGGTTGGCCGTGCAACAGACGACTTCATCGAACTCGTTCACGATACCGCTAATTCAAGAAAAATCTCGCAGATCCGCCCTGCCACTGAATACATAGACCAGCACTACAAACAGCAAATAACGCTATCAGACGTTGCAAAGGCTTCGCATTTGAGCCCATCAAGGCTCGCTCACATCTTCAAGGAGGAAACAGGGATGACAATCGTTGACTATATAACGCAAGCGAGAATCGAACAGGCGAAAAATCTGCTGCTTTCAACAAATATGAACTGCACAGAAATATGCTTTGATGTTGGCTACAACAACCAGAGCTACTTCACCAGAACATTCAAAGAGCTGGTAGGGCTTACCCCAAGACAGTTCCGCTCTGTGAACAGATCGAACAGTTAAAAAAACCAATCTGACCTATGAAAGGTTAACTCTGAGCAAAGAGCCACCGCTTATGAAAAACAGTGAGTCTGCAGTGAAATTCCTGAGCAGCCTTAGAGCTGTCAGGGTTATTCTGATTTTTTCGAACCGGACATCGCAGCAAAAATCAGGAACAATGCGGCCAGAGCCACTACGACATAAACCGCTCTGGAAATTGGCGACATATCTCCGAAAAGTGTGGCTACAAGATCGAATTTGAACAGACCTACAAGTCCCCAGTTCAGTCCACCGATAACTGTAAGAATAAGGGCTGCCCAGTTTAATGGATCCAACTTCATAATATTACTCCTTATAAAGATTTAATTTCCGAATCATTGATATATCACTTTGCAAGATACCATAATTTATTCACTGATTCAAGAAATTTCAGAAAAAAAACGGCAGTCAGCGGGCTTTTTGTCCTTTTTGAACGTTTTTTATTTGTTCAGCGGGGGTATTCGAAGGCCTTCGCAGCAACAGTGAAGGAGCGGTGCCTGCCTACATTGTTCAGGAGGCCGAGGGCTATCATATTAACAACCAAGCTTGACCCCCCATAGCTAACAAAGGGCAGAGTAAGCCCGGTAATCGGCATAAGCCCAACTGTCATAGAAACGTTAACTATAACCTGCATCATCAGCATCACCACAATCCCAACTGAGATAAGCTTGCCGAAGGGGTCTGGATTGAAACGTGATATCTCAAGCCCGCAGGCTGCAACGGTTATATAAAGTACGAACACGAAAATGCACCCTAAAAGCCCCCATTGATGGGCAATGAGAGAGAATACGAAGTCGTTGTGAGCCTCGGGAAGTTTCAGTGTTCCGTCCATATACGGGCCTTCGCCGTAGCCGTAGCCGGTTATCCCGCCGCTGGCAATTGCATTTTTTGAGTGCATAAGGTGGTAGCCTTTATCTTTCTTCCAGCGGATTAGCTCCGCAGGCCCTCCAACGAGAATCTCAGCTGCTTTCTCGTGCCTTGATGCGTAGTTGTAAACTAAATCGTTCTGCAATATCACGCTCGCCACTCGGATTCTCTGATATGAATGCATATTCATCCAGAGCACAGGGCTGAGGAAAAGTCCTATAAGTATTACAGAAATCAGATGCCTCTTTTTAGCACCTGCCGCAAAAAGCATCCCAAATAAAACGGGCAGAAGGAGAATCACTGTTCCAAGGTCCGGCTCAAGAATAATGAGCCCCATCGCAAGAAATGTTATTGCAAATGGCGGAAAAAGCCCTTTGATGGTCCTGTAGTTTTCCCGAAATCGAAGATACCAAGCGAGCGAGAGGATGAAAGCGATTTTGCAAAACTCCGACGGCTGCACCTGTACAGGGCCGATACGAATCCATCTTCTAGCCCCGTTAACCACAGGCACAATGCTGCGCCAGAAGCCGGGCATCGGGATAAATCTCTCAACAAGCAGAACAGCAAGAAGAAATAGCACGCCGCCGTACAGCCAGAAGCTGAATACACCGAGGTCTTTATAATGAACCCTGTTTACCGCTGCGAAGGCAGCAAGCCCTATTGCAAAATATACCAACTGCTTCAGCCAGCCTATTGAATCTGGTTCAGCGGCATATATGGTTGAAACGCCTGTTAAGAATAAAATAAGGACTGCAGCGAACATCGTAAGCCTCACGCCGAGCAGTCTTCCTTTTATTATGTATTCAAGCAAGGTTACTTTTTACCCTTAATCATATCAGCAAGAGTAAGGTTTTCGCGGGCATTGTTTAGCTGATTTTTTGCAGAATCATATTCACTGCTTGAGTATTGCCGGGGCATATCATTAACAACAGATGCAGTTTCGCTTAAACTCATCTTGTCTGTTGATTTTGACGGTATATACCCCACCGCCTGCTCTCCCACTTCATACAGAATTCCCTTCTTCACAAATTCGCTTAGGAGGTCTGTTATGAAATGATAGGGCACTCCAAATTCTTTGTAGATTTGATCTTCGGTAACAGGGCCTCCGCCTTGGTCAAACTTTTCGCCTACAAACGAAGCAATCTGTACAGCACAGTCTTCAGATGGGTAATAGAATTTTCCTGCTTCTTCTGAAATCTTCTCAGCAGCATCAAGCTCCCTGAAATTCTGCACGATGAAAGTAAGATGCACCCCGAAGAGAACTACGAGCCAAGAAATATTGATCCAGAGGATTGTAATGGGGATAAGGGCAAGCACGCCGTAGATCTGTTTGAAGGGCTCAAATTCGAAGACGTAATAGCCGTAGATTTTTTTTACAAAAGTCCAGATAAGCGTTGTTACAAGTGCACCCCAAAATGCTGCGTGCGGCTTTACCTTCGTGTTGGGCATAGACCAGAAAAGCAGATAGAAAGACAGAATAGTAAGAAGCCAATTCCAGCCTCCCAAGACAGTTACAAGGCTTACTATTCCGTCGAGATGTTCAGTAATCAAACCCATAGTTTTGAAATATATTCCTGCGCCTATAAGCAGCGGCCCAAGAGTTAGGATTGTCCAGTAGTAGAATACCCTGTAAATAAAAGGCCTGTTTCGGTTTACGCCCCATATATAATTGAATGCACCTTCCACAGTGCTTAGCAGCTTTATCGCTGCCCAGAAAACAATTAGCAGGCTGAAGATTGTAGCTGCGCCTCTGTGGGATTTTTTGAAAAAGCCGGAAACAATTTCCGAAAAGCGTTCTCCAAGCTTCACTTTTTCGCCGGGCTGATCGGGGTCTGAGTAGGAGAATTCATCTATCTGTACAGCCTCGAAGATCGAATCTCTTATAGTATTGCCTATATCTTCGTATCCAGGGAGGCTTTGAAACAATACAAGAACAACAATCAGAAGCGGGATAAAGCCGAAGATCGTGTTGTAGGCCAGAGCGGCAGCCTGAAGGTCTGAACGGTTTGTTTTCAGCTGTTTGAAGCACAGAGGCCAAATTCGGAACTGAAACATCAGAAAACTGCTGAAAGCTCCGATCCCTTTGGCAGGGTTTTTAATATTCTTTGAAATTGTTTCTGTAATTTTATTCATTCTAATCCAGCAGTCTCTTGAGCCCTTCCTGAAGGCCACTCTTGATTATAGACTCGGTGTTCTTCTGGAGCAGGTTTTTAGTATCAATCTCGGGATTTTTTGCGTTTCCAGTTAAGGGCAGCGTAATTCCAAATTCCCCGCTCTGAGTTTCTACAAGATCAAGCCCCTCGAAACGATAAGGGATAGCAATTTCCATATTCATTGTGCCGTCTGTTTTGATGTTTCCGTTGAACTTGAATTCCTTGCCGTCAACTTCAAGAATCATATTGTCGTAGGTAAATATACCGTCTTTGAGCTGCAAATCCACCGGATGAAGGCGGTAGTCAACCAAGGAATTGGAAGATTCGCCCATAATCTGCATAAGCTGCCTGAGGATGCCGGCAGGCTGGGCTCTGATTTGTGAAGATTCGGCAGCTGCCTTGAGCTCTGCGGTTTCTGCTGCATTCTTGCTTAGCGGAACTTCGAGCTTATCGCAGTATAAATCCACGCTCCCGCTGCAATCCATGGAATCGGAGAAGACTGGATTCCCGTAAGCAGCGAGCTGCCCGGCGAGCACCTCATTTATTTCAACTTTATCCAGCACTTTCATCCCTTCGGAAAGCTTTAGCACGACAGGGCTTTCAGTGAGATCTGCCTCAAACGCAATATTAAGGCTGCCTTTATTAACTCCGATTGAGGTTTTTGGGACAGTTAAAAAACCGTCTTCAACTTGGAACTTCACATTTGATTCTTCAAAGCTCAAGCCTTTATAGTATAAACTGTCGAAGCCAAGCTGGAATTGAGAGTTCAGATTATCCACTGCTTCTTGAGGGTTTTCTAAAGAGAAACTCGTGCTCAAAGAGGCAGGAAGAGACCTCTTGCCCGAAGCCTTAAAATCCTGCCCTGTTTTTTCAGTAAGGTAGAGCTCCATAAAATCAAGGTCATAAACGGTCTGAAGCACTGAATCAAAAACAATGTTCGATTCATCAGAATAATCAAGGAGAAGGTCGCTAAAATCTAATGTGAGCCATTCATTCTTAACTTCGAAATCCTCTGAAGCCAATTTTCTGCTTTCCGGCTGCCATAGCATATTCGAGGAAATACTGAAATCTGTGATTTCATTTTTATTGTCTTCACCGCCAAAAGCAACTTCTTGAAAAGACATATCGTCTGTGATAATACGAATCTCGTCTTCATATTTTATTATCTTGGTGGTGGTAGAGTATCGTCCTGAAAGATTGGCAGGCTTGTCCAGAGCTTCAAAAAGCGTGAGGAGGTATTCAGCCCTCTCAAAAAGATTTTTATAATTGAAAAGCATCACAAACTGTTCACTGGACTTGGGATCGTAATCAAAATAGCCCTGCAGAAGTTCATATTCACCAAGGTAATCAGATTTCAGGTAAAGACTTGTTAGCCAGAGTTTCTTCTCGATCGGCTCATTTTTAAATCCAAACGTTAGATCGATGAAAGGGTCTATCCATTTCATACCGTAGCTGTTGTCTAAGACGAAATCTTTTACCTGAACAGCTCCGTTCAGGATTTTGTTTTCCGGGAGCACATCGCCAATGATATTGGCCTCGCCGGATAAGTCATACTCCCCAAACTCTACAAACCCTGAGAGCTCATTCTGCAGATCCTTCAGATTTATTGTACCGTTGAAGGTCATATCATTATAAGGACCGGAGCACCTTATCTTCCCAAAGCCGGAAACGATCTCTATGGGGTCTATCCAAAGCCGCTGGTTTCTGGAGATGATTTCGCAATTGAGCTTAACAGGGCTCAGCGTTAGGTTTTTTCCGCCTGCGATCCCTTCAAAATCGACCATATTCAGATTCGCAAGGAGAATCTTTCCCTCGCCTAAGGATTCCGTTGAAATCCGCCCTGCTATCTTGCCGCTTTCCAAATCGAAGTTTTGATTTTTGCTCTCTTCAGGCAGCCTGCCAAAGGCCTTCGGCATATCAAGATTGAAAAAGCCCTCAAGATCGGCCTCAGACTTGCCGTTCATCATCTCGACAAGGCTGGTGAATGTTTTTGGAATCTGACCTGTAAGATTGAAATCGAAAAAGCCGGACTGGCAGCTCAAATCCATAATGTCAACAAAGCTCTCGTCCGTTTTGAAAACAAGCTTCAGGGAAGTATCGCCGAATCTCACCTCTTCAAACGACCTTCTCGGAAAAGCAGCAGTAAGCCCTTCAGATTTAAGTTTAACCTGAGACTCCTTAAACATCCCCTCTTCAGCGGATAAGGCAATCTCGGCATCAGTAACACCTTGAAGATTGAAATCCTGCCCCCCAAGCTCCATCAACGGCTTGAGGCCTTCAAGCTGAAGCCTTTGAACTGCAGCATCAATTTTTGCAGAGATGCCCTTAAGCGAGAGCAGGGAAGGCTTTCTTTTAACCAAGGCGAAGAATTTGAGCGGGGCATATGATTCACCCTGCTCCAGCCTGCCCACCAAATCAGCTCCGGAAGTTTGTCCGGGGGGATTGAGCTTGATTCTGCCCTGAAGGCTGCTGAGCTGAAGCAATTCAGACTCCTCAGCATCAATCAAACTAACGGCGCAATCATTTAAGTTAATCCTGAACCTCTTAACTGAATTTAAAGCCGTGAAGAAATCAGTCCCCAACGAAGCCGAGGCATAATCACGAGCATAAGAAATATCAGAAGAGCCAGCTCTCGCTGTTTCGCCGGCTTTCTTGAGCTCGGCCTTGTCAATTTTCAAGGTTGTCTCGCTGCCTTCAAGAAGGCATTTTTTAACATCAAGCTCTTTTCGAACAAGAGCCGTTAGAGAGGGGTGTATGAAAAATTTATCCGCCTTGAAGTCGATTTTCCCTTCAGGATCCTTGAGATGCACATCGTACATCATAATGCCTTTTGTCCAGCTAACCCTGAGCTGAGAGAGTTCAATCTCAAAGCCGGTTTTGCTCTCGGCAAAACCAACTGCCAAACTGCTTACAGGTCCGAACGAAATAATCAGAGGCGAAAGAACGATCAAAAGCAAAACAACGCCTGCTGCTATGCCCGCAATCTTGAAGAATGCGCCTTTTTTCTTATTGCCCTTGTTTTTTTTATGAGTTTTCGCCATCTAAATTAAAAGCCCTTTATAAAAATTTAATGCAGAAAAATCGAGCCTGCGGTTATACAGTCATCACTTCTTCAATCTTAGCCTTTGTATGCTCTTCAATCTCTTCGGTATATTTCTTGGTCATCTGATCCACTTCTTTCTTTGCGTGGTCTCTGTCATCTTCACTGATAACTTTGTTTTTCTCATCATCATCAAGTTTTTTGTTGGCATCCCTTCTAACATTTCTTACAGCAATCTTCTGGGCTTCTCCCATCTGCTTAACCTGCTCGGCAATCTTTTCCCTTCTCTCCTGAGAAAGCGGAGGCACAGAAATTCTTATGGCCCCGTTTTCAGCCATCGGATTAAGCCCGACATCACTGGCCTTTATGGCCTTTTCGATATTTTTCAGTGAAGACGGGTCAAAGGGTTTAATCATGATGTTGGTTGCATCAGGGGCATTAACGTTGGCCATCTGGTTTATCGGCGTCATACTGCCGTAGTATTCCACCTTTATATTATCAACCAGACCGGTAGAAGCCCTTCCGGTTCTTACACCTTTGAATTCATTATGAAGGTACTCAACGCACTTTTTCATACTTGTTTCATGTTCTTTCAGAATCTTTTTAACTGGCATACTAAGCTCCTTAGTTAATTCAAATTAAAATGCATTCTCAGGCAGAGATTTCCGTTCCTACACTCTCACCCTGAACAGCCTTTGTTATATTGCCGTCTTTAAACATATTCAGAACCCTAAGAGGGATGTTGTTTTCCCTGCAGAGTGTCATGGCTGTATGATCTATAACCTTCAGGTCATTGGCTATTATTTCTGAGAAAGATATTTTTTCAATCAGCTTTGCTTCTGAATTTTTAATCGGGTCTTCAGTGTAAACCCCGTCCACCTTAGTCGCCTTAACAATAAGACCTGCTCTAATCTGGCAGGCACGAAGAGCTGCACAGGTGTCTGTGGAGAAGAAGGGGTTGCCCGTTCCGCCTGCAAGGATCACAGCCTCGCCTGCCTCAAAATGCTTCTCTGCTGCTGCCGCGGTAAACTCTTCGTTCAATGCCTTCACAGGAAGAGCGCTCAAAACCGCAGAAGGAGCATTCACAGATTTCAACGCCTCGCACAGGGCTGATGCGTTGATTACTGTGGCAAGCATACCCATATAATCGGCAACATTTCTGGGTATCATATCGGAGCTTGAGGAAAGAGCGGCACCTCGCAAAAGATTACCCCCTCCAATTACTACTGCAATATCACTGCCTGCCTGCATCGCTTCTTTAATTTTTTCCGCTGTGAGCTTTGCCGCTGCAGGATCTATACCAGAACCGCCCTTCTCGCAGAGACTCTCGCCGGAAAGTTTTATCAGAACCCTTTTATATTTCAATACGCTCATAATACGCAAAATTTCCAAATTAATTATTTTCCAGTTTTGATTCTATCTCCGAGATATATTCCAGAGTTCTCTCGAGTTTATCTGTGAGATCTCTTATCCTGAGCATAGTTCGCACTCTTGTAATAAGCTCGAGCTTGTTTACGGGCTTGCTGAGAAAATCATCTGTCCCGGAATTGATAGCCCTTTCGATATCGCCCAGTTCGGTAAGGGCAGTAACCATAATTATCGGGATGTTTTTTGTCTCAGGCGAGGATTTAAGCCTGCTGCAGACCTCAAAACCGCTAAGACGAGGCATCATAACATCCAGTATTATAAGATCCACCGACCCGTCCTTTACTTTTTCAAGCGCATCGTAGCCGTCTGTAGAGAGCTCAGTCTGGCAGTCTATATCTTCAAGATAAGCCTGAAGAAGCTCGAGATTGGGCACGTTATCATCGACTATCAATATTTTAGGTTTATTTTCGGCTTTTGCCGTCATTTTCTTTTCTCCATCTTTTCAATTCAAAAAAACAATTAAGAATTATACTAAAAACTTGACTTTTCTTCCATAAGTTACTTATATTTTAAGGCGAAACTTTTAAGAGTTAAGCTTTTCAGGCATAAAAATTGGAAACTATTATACAACAGACTCCTCAAATTATATCTTTGATTCTTTTACTTGCAATCTCCGGCTTCTTCTCGGGCAGTGAAACGGCTTTTTTCAACTTGAGCTTCACTGACCGGAAAAAACTTAGGAAAAGCAAGACTGGGGAAACCGTTCTCCACTTGATATCAAGGCCTAAGAGCCTTCTAAACACGCTTTTATTCGGTAATATGATCATAAACGTTCTTTACTTTTCAGCAGCCGGGCAGACTGCAGTTGCCCTTGCAGGTAAGGGAAATACTATTCTTGTTACGCTTTACGGGATAGTTTCTCTTTTCCTTTTGATAATTTTCGGCGAAATAATGCCTAAATCAATAGCTTTTTCTCACTCTCAGGATTTTTGTACGCTCACAGCTTACCCTGTTTATGTATGCCAGAAGCTGCTGTCTCCAATCGCCGCAGTGTTAAATAACCTGTTTATCAAGCCGGCAGTGAGGCTTATTACCCCTGCAATCCCAAAAGCCGAAAAAATCGGTCTGGAACACTTGCGTTATCTTGTAAAAAACAGCGGCAAAAAAGGGCTTATCAATCAGGAGGAATCAGAGCTTATCAGCAGAGTGATGGAGCTGGGAAAATCGAGTGTGAAGGAGATAATGCGGCCGAGAGTGGATATAGTTATGTGCGAGAAGGCCTCATCTATAGATGATGTCTTTGAATTGATGCGCAGCAGCAGAGTTAAGAAGATTCCTGTTTACGAAGACAGCGTTGACAATATATGCGGCTATGTTCACCAGCGTGATATACTTACAAAAAATCCCGAATGCGTATCTGAAGTGCTAAGAAATACTGTATTTCTGCCCGAACAGAAAAGTGTTGAGTCGTTGCTTGAATTTTTTCTCGAAACAAAAAACGAGATGGCGATGATTGTAGATGAATACGGTGGCCTCAGCGGGCTTGCCACAATTAAGGATGTTGTAGGAAGCATAACATCGGGCTTTAAGGGCAAAAACAACTCCATCGAACAGATAAGCGAGAACAAATACCGCCTCAGCGGTTCTGCAAGCCTTTTGGAATGGCTTGAACTTATTGAACTGCCCAACATTGATACGGACTCCAGCACAGTAAGCGGGTTTATCATATCCAACACCAGAAAAATCCCTCATAAGGGAGACAGCGTTAGATATCAGAATCTTAAGTTTACTGTTGAAGATGTAGAAGACAACCGAATCAAGACCGTTTTAGTGGAGCTGGAATGATACTCACAGTGTTAATCCTATTTTGTTTGTTTATTTTTATGAGCGCCTTCTTCTCGGGCAGCGAAACAGGGCTCTACAGCGCAAGCAAGGTGCGCATCAATGTGGGGGCAGAGTCTGGTGAGAAGAAATACAAGCATTTGCTTGAGCTGATCAATGAACCCGCAGAGCTGATTTTCACAATACTCACAGGCAATAACATCGCCACCCTCGCTGTATCTTGGTGCGGCACCTTTATATTCGCCTCATACTGGCCTGAAAACGCAGAGCTGATAAATACATGTGCAGCAGCGCCTCTGCTTTTTATTTTCGGCGAGGTAGTTCCCAAAACCCTGTTTCTCTCACGTCCGGAACCGCTTATGCTCAGAAGCTCATATCCGCTTTTGCTGATACACAGATTATTCGGCAAAATCGGGGTGCGCTGTTTTTTCAAAAGGATCTCCGGCTTTTTCGAAAAACTTTTCGATATCAGCAGCGACAACGAATACTATCGAATAACCAGCAGAATGACAAAGGTTTTCGACGCAACAATTGAGGAAGGATATTTAAGCAGCATACAGCGTTCAATAATCGCACGAACTTCCGCTATAACAAGGCTTAAGGTATCACAGGTTATGATTCGCAAGGAGGATATTGTTTCGGTTCGCATAGATGCAGGCAGAGACGAACTGCTTGAGATCATGAGAAAACATCCCTTCACACGTCTGCCTGTGTATCGAATAAACCGCAATGATATGGAGGGATATGTGAACATATATGAGCTTCTCAGCAAGCCGAAAACGGATTTCAGCATAGCAGGCAGTATGCTCAAGATTCACACCTATAAAAGCAATGAGGCTGTGATATCAGTAATGAAGGATATGAACGAAAACGGAAGGCAGATAGCCCTTGTGGAAAAAGCAGGATCAAAATCGAAAAGGATTGTTGGGCTTATAACGCTGAAAGACCTCGCCGAAGAGCTCACAGGCGAACTTGAGGCATTTTAATCTCTAATTGAAGTAAAACTCGCTTCCCCTTGTGGTGCTCCCGTCAAGCAGGAGTATATTAACACCCTCAAAAGCCATAGACTGAGCGGAGTTGTTTTTATAGGCATGGGGGAATTTTATTCTGTTCATAGGCAGAAACTTCGGATACGGCTGCCCTCTTACGCCCACTTCACCCGGGAAAAGCTGCCAGTTGTCCCAAGTAAGAGCAATTTCCCGCATTTCCTCTGAAGTAAAATCCGGATACTTCTTTTCATAAAACACCTGCGAAACACTGAAGGCATAGGTTACCCCGTAGTCGCGCATCCATTTATTGTTGCCGTCGGGGCAAATCCAAACATCACTGCCTCCTTCGATTATCTGGTTTTCATCAAAAAGACAAGCAAGGCCGAAACACTCACGCCTGCCGTCTTCGGTAACGTACTGCGGGCCGACACGATAGCTCGAAACATCCAGAACATCAGCATCCGGAAATTTGTCATCATTTGAAAAAACGTATGTATAGTAGCCAACACCGATTGATTTTAGGTTTGAAGAGCATTGAAACCTCATTGCTTCATTGCGCACCCTGCCTAACACAGGCAGCATTATCACAAGGAGCAGAGAAATAATCGATATTACTACGATTACTTCAATCAAAGTGAAAGCTTTTGACGTATTTATGCTTCGCATTTAAGCTGGTATCCCTCTTTAAGCACTTAGGGAGCGATTATATGAAATCTTTTAAGAGTTCAAAACAAAAATTGAAATTTACTCACCCTTTTGGTGATTAGCAGGCGGCTAAACAATATTAAATGTTGTTGATATTAAAATTTTTTCTAAAAATACAGACAAACGTGAATATAATTTGAAACTGTCATATTTATGAGACATGGGCAAGGATATGAAACACAAATTATTGCTTATTTTTTTCATTTCAAGCTTTGCTTTCAGCGCAGTAAAAGAAACTGAGATTAGGGCAATCGCAACCCATCCAAGCTGGTACTGGAAGGGAAGCGTTAAGGAGAAACGCTCTGAGATGAGGCATTATTTCAAGCTCCTGAACGAAGCAAACATAAATATGGTTTATTTCTGGATGGAAACAGCAAATATGGCAGCCCTGCTTGGCGAGCCGAAATATGCTAAAAACGGGGATTATAACTTCTATTCCACAGAAAAATGGGACTGCATAGGTGAAATGCTCAAAGAAGCGAAAAAACATAACGTCGAGCTGCACCTGTGGTTTTCATTCACGAGATACAAAAGAAACCGCAATTATGTGCCCGAATACGACAGCAATCCTGAAATAATGCCGGAAGGCAGCCCTGCATGGGCTTCAATTACGAAGAGCGAGTATGAGGCAGGTTATACAGACCCCGCCAGCAAGAATGTTTCCGGAACGGCTCTCTGCAATAATGCCGAAGGGGCTGGAGGCTGGACTATTGAAGTGATAGACCGCATACTTCAGAAATATCCGGAGATAGCCGGAATTCACTTAGAAGAACCCGGCTATCTGTCCCTGCAAAGATGCGTTTGCAAAAGATGCCAGAAGGTTTATTCATTATTGTATGATGAGCCGGGCGAAAATCTGCTCAACCATATCTACAGCGGGAAAAACGCAAGAGAAGCTTACAGAAAAGATCCCAAGGCAATTGCCGTAAAAGTGTACGGGACTAACAGATTTGTAAGCAAATTCAGAGACTTCCTTGAAGAAAAACATCCGTATAAAATCCTTATGACAGGCGGAGGTCCTTACCCAGCTCTTGAACGGGCCCGAGGAA
Source organism: Sedimentisphaera salicampi (assembly GCF_002117005.1). Taxonomy (NCBI): domain Bacteria; kingdom Pseudomonadati; phylum Planctomycetota; class Phycisphaerae; order Sedimentisphaerales; family Sedimentisphaeraceae; genus Sedimentisphaera; species Sedimentisphaera salicampi. The sequence continues at coordinate 3,146,285 of NZ_CP021023.1, read as the reverse complement.
GAAACTGGCCTGAATGGATTCAATGGGGCTGGATACCTTATTTTGGATGCCAGGCTTACCGCCCTAACGTGAAATCATTCGTAACAGACTGCAAAAGTGCAATGGACGCTATGCAGGGAAGCGGTGCCGAATTCGCCCCAATCATAGGGATGCTGTACGGCAGCGGGAAAACACATTCAAACTCCCCCGAGATGGTAATAAAGCAGATAAAGGCGGCTCGTAAGCTTGACGGGTATAAGGGAGTGGAATATGCCGGCGTTCAGCTTTTCTCAGGAAAAGCCCTGAACAAGGAAATGGCCGAGGCACTTGGAAAAGGCCCTTTCAGCGAAACAAAGCCTCTGCCATGGGAAAACGCCAAGGGAAAGGAGGATGAAAAGAACCTCTCTAAACGCAAAGACAAGCCTGAGAGGTAATAATTTTCTAAAGGCCTTTTCCCTATCATAAAGCGTCTGATTTTATTTATCTTAAATGCAGCAAGGAAAATCTATGTTCGAAAATAGAATGTACTTGAATAATTGCTTGTGTAGTGTAAATTTCTGAGACAGGAAAATATTTATGGAAGAGAAAGAACGAAAAACATTAACAGTAATTTCACGTTGGGTTTTGGTTTTGATTGCACTAAAACTCATTCTTTACTGGCTCAGCCTTCCAGGTTTTGCAGCCGGCATCCTGGTTTTTGTGCCGGCGTATATATTTGCAAGGAAGATAACTTCGGTTAAGTTCGCAATGATTTATTCAGCAGCCTGTTTTTTTAACATCCTCTCTTTCATTTCTCTTGCCCATCTGCACGCAAGAATCACCTGCAAACTGAATGACAAGAAACCAAAGAGAGCCAAGTTTTTGGAATAGCAGCTGAACAAATGTAATAAAACCAGTTATAAAAAAAGAGCAAAATCTTTTTATTTCTTGTTATCAAGAAAAAATACGTTAGAATCCATGCTGATGGTTTGGTAATTGTATATTCAAGCTGAATAGACGAGTATATTTTGTTTGCATTTGAAAAAACTGCTTATTTCTTTAATAATTGGCTGAAGATTTCAAGTTCCAGTCTTGGCTCAGCCGCAATATCTCAGTCTTTATTTTTCTGGCTGATAATTATCCTGACAAGCGTCTTGATTGCTGCTTGCATCCTGCTGATAACTCTTCACCGGAGAAAGCTCTCTGCCCTTCGCAACAAGGTTAAATACGGCGAGCTGAGGTATCAAACTGTTCTGAGAAGCCTGAACGACGATATATTTGAGGTGGATGTTGAGAACGAACAATTTTTGCTTTATTCAGTGAGCAAAAATATGATACCGAACGAGGAAAACAAATATACCTACCGGCTCGACGATGTGGTTCAGTCTGCACATTCTTCGGACAAACAAAAGCTTGCAAACCTTTTCTCAGATATGCTCACGGGCATGATAGACGGCTGCTCAATGGAATACAGAGTGGTTAAAGAGGGCCGCGAAAAATGGGTACACATTCGAGCAAGGACAGTAAGCTACAATCACAGCGGAAAGCCCGAGCGGATACTGGGTGTATGTTCAGATATAGACAAACGCAAAAAAATTGAGGAAAAACTCAATAAGCAGCAGGAGCTCTACAAGCTCACAATGGAATCTTTGAACGATGCGGTTTTTGATTACGATTTGAGCAGAGATGAAATCACCTTCAGCAGTCAGTGGTACAAAATGCTGGGGTATAAGCCTTTCTCTTTAAAAGAAACGTTCGAGAAATGGATCGAGCTTGTCCATCCGGAAGACAAAGACTCCTTCCAGCAAACGTTCATTGAATCTGTTAATAAAGAAAAATTGTTTAACATTGAATACAGGATGCTCAAGGCAGACGGGGAATACCGCTGGCTGCTGACAAGGGGCAAGGTAGTAGAATTCGATCAGGACGATACCCCCTCAAGAGTTCTGGGAACTTGCAGAGACATCCACCAGCAGAAAATTGCCGAGCAGGAGCTCAGAGCAAGGGAGGAAAGCCTGAGAAAAAGCAAGTCTGAACTGCAGGATTTAAACGCAAGACTGATAAATTCAAACGAATCTCAAAGGCGGTATCTGGCAAGGGAAATGCACGATGAGTTCACCCAAAGGCTTGCTGTAGCGGCGATAGAAATTAATAAACTGGAAAAAATGTTAGCAGAAAATTCCAGTACTGCTATAATTGATAAGATAAGTGCTGTCAAGACGGATATACTTGAGCTTTCCGAAGATATCAGGAAGCTCTCAAGACATATCCATCCTTCTCTGCTGGACGATCTCGGTCTTGTTGCAGCAATAAGATCAGAGGTTTCGCTGGTTAAGGAAAAGAGAGAACTCGATATTGAGGTAATAGACAAAGGTTCTTTTGAAGATATAGACAGTGATAAAGCTCTTGCAGTTTTTCGTATTGTGCAGGAAGCTCTTCGAAATGTCGTACGGCATTCGAAGGCAGAATGCGTTGACGTGCTTTTAGAGAGAAAAGATGATTCTATTGAAGTTTCAGTAGAAGATGACGGAATAGGCTTTGAAATAGATTTGAGAAAAACGAAGGAATCTCTGGGATTGATTAGTATGAAAGAAAGAGCCAGACTCACTGGCGGAAAATTGGATATTAATTCTAAACCAGGCAGCGGAACAGTTATTAATTTGGAGATACCTGTAAATGACTGAGGAAAACACAAAAAGAAAAAGGATACTTTTAGCGGATGACCATTTCATTGTTGCCAGAGGGCTTGTAGAGATTCTTGAAGAGTCTTACGATTTGGTGGGCATTGCCAAAGACGGCGTAGAAATGGTGAAGATGGCTACTGAGCTCAAGCCCGAGCTTATTGTGGCAGATATCAGTATGCCAAATCTTAACGGTATCGATGCTCTGAAGGAACTTAAAAAGAAAAATTCTGAGATCAAAGTAGTGTTTCTTACGATGCACGACGAGCCGGCTTATGCAAGAAGAGCTATAGATGCAGGTGCATCAGGATTTGTGGTTAAAAGCTCAGCACCTGATGAACTTGCCCAGGCGATATCTCTTGCGTTTGCAGGAGGCATCTACATCAGCCCGTCAATACAGAAGAAGATTGATGAATCTCAGCCTTCTGCTGATGATTTTACCGCTGATGATCTGACAAAAAGGCAGAAAGAAATCCTACAGCTTCTCTCCCACGGCAAAAGCGCAAAAGAAATCGCTTCAGATTTGAACATTTCCTCGAGAACGGTAGAATTTCACAAGTATCGAATTATGAAAATGCTTGGGATAGATTCCAGCGCAGGGCTGGTAAGGTTTGCTATAAAACAAGGTATTGCTGAAGTTTAGATTGAACTTTCGAAAAGCTAATGCCTATTTGATATTTATGAAAAAACTTTTAGAAACAACAACACTTGGCGGAATAGAAGTTTCAAACAGGCTCGTGCGTTCTGCTACATGGGAGAATATGGCAGACGAGCACGGCTACCCTACCGAGAAGCTTGAAAATCTATATACAGATTTCGCCAGCGGCGGGATTGGTATGATTATAACCGGTTTTGCACGTGTTATGGAGGACGACCTTGCGGCACCTAGAATGATCGGGATGTACGACGACTGCTTTATCGACAGCTACCAGAAACTTACTGAAAAGGTTAGAGCTGAGGGGGCGAAAATTGCCGTTCAGCTTGCTGGAGGCAGCTCTCAATCTAAATTCCGTGCAAGGAAAAGAAGGGTTCTCGGGCCTTCCGCTGTGCAGGATAAGATGTATAGGGTTACGCCGGAAGAAATGACCTGCGAGGATATAAAAAAGGTTGAGAATGCTTTTGCTCAGGCATGTCTGAGGGCCAAAAAGAGCGGATTTGATGCCGTTCAGCTGCACTGCGCGCACGGGTATCTGTTCAGCAAATTCCTGAGCCCATACTACAACCGCAGAAGCGATTCATACGGGGGAGCTGTTAAAAACCGTGCAAGAATAATTTACGAAACCTACGAGCAGGCCAGAGAGCTTTGCGGAGATTTCCCAATATTCATAAAAATCAATTGCGACGACTTCAACGGCGAAGACCCCGGCCTCACTTTTGAAGAATCTCTTTCAGTATGCTCAAGACTCTCGGAAAAGGGGCTTGATGCTATTGAGGTTAGCGGAGCAATGGCGGGCTCGCCGGAAAGGCTCAGGCCCATAAGACCAATAAGAGGGAAAGAAGATGAGTCTTACTTCTTTACTGAAGCCGCAAAAACAGCGGGTGCTGTTGAAAGTGATGTAATCTCTGTAGGCGGGCACCGTGATTTTGAATGGATGCAGAAGGCTCTTAATGAAACTGAAGTGGGCTTCTTTGCTATGAGCAGGCCGTTTACCTGCGAGCACGATCTGGTGAAAAGATGGTCTAAATATCCCAACTACAGACCTATGTGCATAAGCTGCAATAAGTGCTGGTCTGCACACGGGACAAGATGCATACTTACTGAATCAGGCAGATAGCATCACTTGCAAACCGGACATTTGGAGTAAATGGTTTTTGATATTTTTCTGAAAAGTGTTAGTCTTATATTCAAAGATCATTTTTAACATAAACAGTTTTGAGATTATTCGGATTTTAAGAATTTACTATGGCCGGCGACATTTCAGCTCTGCAGAATGCAATAGGCTACCAGTTCAAAGATGAGAGCCTTCTTGATAAAGCCCTCACACACACTTCAAGTGTTTCAGAAAGATCTCTGAGCAATGAACGGCTCGAATTCTTCGGTGATGCCGTTTTAGATTTGATAATTTGCGAATTTATATACAATTCATACCCGGACTACAGCGAAGGCGAGCTTACAAAGATTAAAGGTCTGGTTGTTTCACGCAAGGTTTGCTCGAAAATAGCTGAGCCGCTTAAGCTGAACGAACATATCAAGGTGGGCAAAGGCGCTGAAAAGTTCGGGTCGCTGAGCGGTTCAATAGCTGCCGGAGTGCTGGAGGCTCTTATAGCTGCAGTTTATTTAGACAGCGGCCTCAAGCAGACAACAGAACTGGTTTTAGGGCTTTTCAAACCTTATATAATTGAAGCTGCGGAGAGCCAGCATCAGGGCAATTACAAATCGGTGCTCCAGCAGTATTTCCAGAAAAAACACGGCGAAGCGCCCGTTTATGAAATAGTTGATGAACAAGGCCCGGAGCACCACAAATGTTTTCAGGCAGAAGCCCTGTGGGATAAAAAGAGCCTCGGTAAAGGCTGGGGGATGAACAAAAAGGAAGCTGAACAAAAGGCAGCTTACAATGCTCTTGACAATTTAAACCTGATTGAAGAGGATTCTCATTCCGACGGGCAGGTAAAGAATGAAATGACAGAAAAATACACTTCAAGCAGCAAAAAACAGTGCAAAGCGGCTGAATGTGATTAGGAAATTTTTGCTATGAAAAAAATTTACGGCGGAGAAAAAGTTGAATCTGCTATTGAAAATATGGCCGAGCAGATCAAAAACCGGGGTTTTGATAAATCCAAAATCGGAATTCTCGGGATAAGAAACAAGGGCGTAATAGTTGCAAGACGTCTGGCCGATTCGCTCAACAAAAAACTGGGCGGTGATGTGGAATTTGGCTCAATCGACATAACTTTCTACAGAGATGACATCACAATCAGGGGGCCTAAGGCAGTGCCTGTGGTTGGGGTAACAGAGATAAACTTCGATATAAACCACAAGATAATAATACTTGCAGATGATGTGCTGCATACCGGACGTTCCTGCAGGGCTGCAATGGATGCAGTGGTAGAATTCGGCAGGCCTGCAAAGATTATGCTTGCCGTTCTGCTGGACAGAGGAGGAAGAGAGTTTCCGATTCAGGCGGATTTTGTCGGCGATTATTTCGACAATCTCGCAGAAGATGAACTTCTGACTGTAAAGTTCAGGGAAGTTGAAGGGAAAGACGGCATATTCATAGACAGCAAATAATTACCGAGAAAGAAAAAAATACCGGAGCGGTTTGATGGCAGAAGGAAAAATCGAGTGGACAAGGAAGCACCTTCTCGGTCTGCGGGAATTGAGCAGAGAAGAGATAGAGCTTATCCTGGATACTGCAAAATCCTTTGCAGAGGTAAATAAAAGGAGCATAAAAAAGACGCCTGTTCTGAGGGGTAAGGTAGTTGTTAATATGTTCTTTGAAGACAGCACGAGAACGAGGAACAGCTTCACCCTTGCATCCAGAAGGCTGAGCGCAGATGTTATAGAATTTACAAAAAAATCAAGCGCTCTGAGCAAGGGCGAAACCCTTCTTGATACAGCGAGAAATCTCGAGGCGATGGGTGTTGATTTAGTAGTAATAAGGCACAATGCCGGAGGCACGCCCAAGCTTTTGAGCAGAAGCATTGATGCCTGCGTAGTAAATGCAGGCGACGGCTTCCATGAACACCCCACTCAGGCCCTTCTTGATGTGTACACAATCAGGGAAAAATTCGGCAGCCTTGACGGACTGAAAATTGGGATTGTGGGCGATATTGCCAATTCGAGAGTTGCAAGGAGCAATGTCTATGCTATGACAAAGCTCGGGGCTGAGGTAACGCTGATAGGCCCTCCCACGCTGATGCCTCCGATAGGCGATCTGCCGGTGAAGGTTTCAAACAGTTTTGATGATGTTATCGAATCGCTTGATGTGGTTAATATGCTCCGGGTTCAGTTTGAAAGGCTCTCAAGCAACCCCTTCCCTTCTAAAAGGGAATACACAAGGCTCTTCGGTCTCACCGAACAGCGGATGAAAAGAGCGAAGGACAATATCGCTGTGATGCACCCCGGGCCGATGAACCGAGGGATGGAAATAGAAAGCTCTGTGGCAGACGGGGCGAACAGCCTCATCCTAAAACAGGTTACAAACGGGATTGCCGTGCGAATGGCGGTTTTGTTCCTTGTGAGCAGAGCACCGGAATAATCAAAAGCTAAACTTGCTTCAGCGGGAAAACTTATGGGCAATAAAATAAATACAAACGAGCTACTTATAAAAAACGGCAGGGTCATCGATCCGCTGAATGAGATCGATTCGGTTTGCGATGTTCTGATTGAGGCAGGCAAGATTTGCGAAGTTGGAAAACCGCATAAAGAGCTGCCTGAAGAAAAAGTGATAGACGCTTCGGGTAAAATTGTCTGCCCCGGGTTTATCGATATGCACGTACACTTCCGCGAACCGGGAGACGAAGAAGAGGAAACGATCAGAAGCGGCTCACATGCAGCTGTGGCGGGCGGTTATACGTCCGTGGTTTGTATGCCGAATACAGACCCGACCATTCAGGACGAAACGAGCATAGAGTTTGTGCACAGAATGGGACGTCAGACGAGGAAAACCCACGTTTACGCGATGGGCGCTCTCACAAAAGACCGCAAAGGAGTGGAGCTTTCAGAAATGGGGCTTATGGCAGGAGCAGGAGCAGTTGGCTTTACCGACGACGGCACTGGCTTGCAGGATGCCTCAGTAATGCGTAAAGCCCTGAAATATGCAAGTATGTTCGGACTTGTTGTGAGCCAGCACTGTCAGGACAATTCGCTTGCGGGGAATGGGGTGATAAATGCGGGCTTCAATTCAACACTGCTCGGTCTTCCCGGAATGAGCCCTCTGGCTGAAGAGCTTATGCTCTGGCGGGATATACAGCTCAATAAAAGCATTAAAACTAAATATCATGCCCAGCACATATCTACGAAAGGCTCTGTTGATATAATCAGAAGAGCCAAACAGGAAGGTATTCCGGTTACCTGCGAGGTTACCCCGCACCACCTGCTTCTGAATGAACAAACAGTGGCTGAGTACGATACTAATTACAAGATGAATCCTCCGCTCAGGACAGAAGAAGATATTGCAGCCTTAAAAGAAGCGGTTAAAGAAGGCGTAATTGATGCACTGATAACCGACCACGCCCCGCATCTGCAGAGCGAAAAGGAGCTCGAATTTTTATATGCTCCTTTCGGAATTATCGGGCTTGAGAGCGCTTTACCTTTGTTTGAGAAGGCTCTGATAGAAGATGGAATAATTGAGTGGTCTGAGCTTATTGCCATGCTCACGTGCAGGCCTGCTGAAATACTCGGGATTAACGACACCAAAGGCTCATTTACAAAAGGTAAATGGGGAGATGTAACAATATTCGACCCCGAAGAAAAATGGCAGATTGATGTAAATAAATTCATTTCGAAAGCCCGCAACTGCCCATTCCATGGATGGAATGTGAAAGGGAGGGTAAGCTGTACTATCGTTGGCGGAGAAGTTAGATACAGCTCAGAGAGGAATTGATATTGAGGTATTTGATAGACGGCCATAACCTTGTATTTGCGATGAAAAATTCCGGCGAGCAGCTGGCCGGCTTTGAGGTGCACCACGCCGCAGATTTGCTTTGCAAGGCTCTGGAGAGCTATCTTGTAAAACGAAATGAAAGGGCTGTGCTTTATTTTGACGGTACAGGCCCGATTGATAAAAGCTTCTATAACTGCCTGAGCAATGTTGAGGTTTTATTTTCGGGCGAAGATTACGAGGCAGACGATTTTCTTGTGGAGGATATAGAAGACGACTCGGGGCCATCAAGCCTTGTGGTGGTTTCTAATGACAGGCAGGTGCGAGATGCTGCAAGGCGAAGCAAGGCTTTGATAAAGCTGAGCAACGATTTCTGGCTTGATCTGGTTGAGGATATCAACCGCAAACCGCCCAAGAAAAAAGAGCCGGAAGCCAAACGCAAAGGCATAGACCCCTGCGAAGTGGATCAGTGGTTAGATTATTTTGGTATTGATGAGTAGGACTTTATGAAATATGAAAGAGCACGTTTCTGGGATCAAAAGCAAGAGAGCACTGTAAAATGTGAGCTGTGCAGCCGGGAATGCGTAATAAAACCGGGCGGAGTGGGCTTTTGCGGAGTTCGGCAGAATCAAGACGGTGAACTCAAAACCCTGAACTACCACTGCCTCTGCTCTGCAAACGCAGATAAGATTGAAAAGAAACCCCTGAACCACTTCCTCCCTTCAACCTCAAGCTTTTCCATTTGCGCTCCCGGGTGCAATTTCAGGTGCAAATTCTGCCAAAACTGGCAGATAAGCCAAATAAACCAGCAGCTTCTGGAGAGGACAAGCAAAGTTTGCCCTGAAGATATAGCCGAGTCCGCAATTAAGCACAATTGCAAAAGCATTTCATACACATACACCGAGCCAACAATTTTTTATGAGCTTGCTGAAGATACTGCTCTTGCCGCAAGAGAAAAGGGGCTGAAAAACGTTTTCGTTACTAACGGTTATATGAAGCCGCAGGTTTGGGAGAAGGCGTCAGGATGGCTGGATGCGGCAAACATTGACCTCAAAGCGAACACGGAAGATTTTTACCGTGATTTCTGCTCAGCAACGCTTGCACCAGTAAAAGAAAGCATCAAACTCGCACTCAATCTCGGCATTTGGATCGAGCTTACCACCCTGCTGATACCCGGGCTGAACGACAGCGACGAGGAAATACACTCTATAGCGGAATTCATAGCGGGCGAGGTATCTGAATTTGTTCCACTGCATCTATCGGCATTCTATCCGTGTGCAGAGATGAAGGACACGCCCGCCCAAACGCCTGAACGAATCCAAAAGGCCTGCGAGATTGCGAGAGATACGGGGCTGAAGTATGTATATCCCGGAAATGTAATGCTCGATTCTAACACCTACTGCCACAACTGCGGAAAGCTGATAATCTCCCGCTCGGGATTCTCAGCAGATCCGGATGGAGTTATTAAAGGCAAATGCGAACTCTGCGGTGCAGAAATCCCGGGAGTTTTCGAATAAACGAATTCTGTATCGCCTGCTTTACTGCTTTGGTTCAGGTTGCGTCTTGAGCTCTTCCCTGTGGGAAAGTATGCTTCGTACGGCGTAAGTTGGGCGGTTCTGCGATTCGTGATACGTTCGAACCATCAGCTCAGCGAGCAGCCCCATCATTATAAGCTGAAGGGCGGCGATAGTCAGGATCGTGCCGAGAATTAAAAGCGGGTTTCGGTTTATTGAATAGCCGCTAACAATCTTCTGGTATACCATAACGGCAAAAGAAAATCCTGCTGCAAGCCCGCTGTATATGCTGAATCTGCCGAAAACATAGAGCGGCTTGGTTGAATAGCTGTTCATGAACGAAACCGTAATCAAATCCAGCACAACTTTATATGTTCGTGAGAGGTTGTATTTCGTTTTGCCGGCTTTGCGAGGACGGTGGTTTACTACGATCTCGCCTACCTTCGCCCCGAGCCACTGAGCAACAGCGGGGATGAAGCGGTGCGTTTCGCCATAGAGCTTCGTTTGGCTTATCACCTCCCTGCGGTATGCCTTCATTGTGCAGCCGAAGTCGTGGATTCCAACGTTGGTAATCCTGCGGATAATGTAATTGGCGAGCATTGAAGGGAGCCGGCGGGTGAAAGCCCTGTCCTTGCGGGATTTTCGCCAGCCGCTCACGATATCGTAGCCTTCATCCAGCTTTTCCATAAGGGCGGGGATGTCTGCGGGGTCGTTCTGGAGATCGCCGTCCATCGGGATTATAACCTCCCCGCGGGCCCGCTCAAATCCAGCCTGCATCGCAGCTGTCTGGCCGAAATTACGGCGGAAATTCACCACCGTAACGTTTGGATCGTTTTGAAATATCCCCGCAAGAACTTCCGCTGTGCCGTCCCAGCTTCCATCGTTTACGAAGATTATCTCATAGCTGTATTCAACACTGCCGGTTTTCATGGCAGCAGCTATCTGATCATGAAGGGGCTGTATGTTATCCCGTTCATTAAATACAGGCACTATCACTGATATATCAAGACTCTCCGACATCAATATTCTCCCAAGGAATTAACCTAAATCAGCAAATAAAATAATAACTAATTCTAACAAAACTAAAGATTTTATCCATAAACCGCTTATCATATAAAAAAAAATCACAAAAATTTAAAAAAGTTATTGAAATTAGATCTAAAAGGATGTATAAAGATCATACGTATTAAGTGAAATATTTAAATTTTGGAGAATAAGATGAACGATTCAACTAATTTGCTGAGACTAGCTTCTAAACTAACAATTGACGACAACAGAAACGAGATTTATTTTCCTGCGGTCCATGACTATGACTTCGCTATCAACCCTGACGAGGCTGAGGAGGCCAAGGGGAGGGTTAAAAGCTTGATGACCATTATGATGGGAGGAAAAATCAATAAATATGAGCTTGCTGAAGTACTTCAATACATAGGCGATATGCTTGAAGAATAAAACCTACTGCTGATAAATATTTTTGGTACTTTGCTTAAGTCTGCTTATATTTTCATCAGCTCTGGGCTTCCTGAAAACGAAGAGATGCTCGTGCATTATGAGGTAAAACTTATCTCTTTTGGCTTTCCATCCCCAACGGTTAGTCATTTTGCAATTGTGCTGCACTTTAACAATATCCTCTTTCAAGATAAAGTCTTCCTTGAGGAATGCCAGCATTACATTAAAAGCTAAAGGTACATAATGCCTGCCTTTTCTTGTATCGCCAATTAACACGGCACAAAATTTATCTCCTTTTAAAACTCTGTAAAGTTCTTTAGCAACCAACCTAATCTGGGCAGTAAATTTAGGCAATGAACCAATATTTGACAAGTCCTCCGGAATATTTCCATCAGAATATTTTATTATGTTTAAGTATGGTGGATGAGTTATAACTAAATCTATGCTTTGGTTGGGAATATGAGACAAACAACGTGCGTCAGCCACCTTTAAGTCAGAATATACCTTAGCTCCTTCAAAACCCATAACATTATTAACTTTATTTATAAAATTAGGATTGATATCTGAAGCCAAAATATTTCTCGCAAGCATTTTGGCTTCAATTGCCGTAGTACCTCCGCCAACCATAGGATCTAAAATATAATCTCCCGGCTGGGAAAACATTTCCATAATATTTCTCGGAATTTGAGGGGCAAAATTTCCACGGAAATTAGAACTGTGAGTAGCCCAACTGCCTCTCTCAGGAAAAGACCATACAGTAGTAACTTCAAGATTTTTATCACTATTATAGGTCATCTTTAATAATGTAACGCCTACTTTTAATTAAATATATACTATTATAATCATTCTTATCGGCAAAACCAAATTGCCAAAGTTTATATTCATCATTTTCTTTTTCAAAAAATAAAGTTGTTACTGTCTTAGAAGTTTCTTCTGTCCACTTTTTAAACGGATAATACAACTGCCTTATGATTGTATTTGTAATACGACTATTCTTCGCCTCTATCAATACAATCTGATCCTGTCCTTCATATCCTGCATCTACTTCTGTTTGAACTCCTTTAACTTCTATAGGCTTATTATTAACTCTAAAAGTAAACCGAGGAGTATACTTTCGACCACGGATAGTTAGAACCAATGTATCGTCTTCAGCAAAAGTTCTAATAAGACTACAGGCATATGCATAATCTAAATGTTGCATTTCAGAGTTGCCAATAAGTGAGCTTTCAAGCTTAAAATCTAGTTTAGAGATATATTCATTTTTTTCTTCTGAAATTTCAGGTATATCAATATACCCTTCCCCCTTCATTATAGCATATTCCCCATTTTTTATAGGAAGCAAAAAAAGTCCTAAATCCTTAAAACATTGCGGCCTCAATTCTCTGGAGTCTTGCTTACATAAAATTCGAACTTCTTTATCAGTCGTTCGAGTAAAATCTTGACAGGCTGTCTTTATTTCTGTTGCGTTAATTATAAACGGAGATTTATCGAAATCATGGGAGAATATATTATACTTTTCAAAAATTTTATTCCAAGCAGCACTGCTAGCCATTTTCATTCCTCAATATTTGTAATTATCAGCTCATTAATAGCTCCTCTTTTAGAGCCCTTACAATTGATAGCTCTATTTGCCTTAACCCTTTCAATCTTAAAAAGATCAAAATATTTTTCAAAGAAATTATCGTTTGGCTCTTCATTTTTGGGATCAGAATTGCTTAAAATGAATTTGACACCTTTTTGGTCTAATTCTCTGCAGAAATCAGCAAGTCTAACCTGATCTTTTTCTGCAAATGAACCTTTAGAATAAGAGGTAAAAGAAGCGGTATTGCTAATAGGCCTGTAGGGAGGATCCAAATAAACCAAAGTCTCCTCGTCAAGATAGCTGATACAATCTTGAAAATCTCCTAAAATCAACTCAGCATTCTGCAACAAATTGGAAACTAACATATAATTCTCTTTATCATAAATGCTTGGGGATTTATATTTACCGTGCGGGACATTAAATTCACCTTTTTTATTAAGCCTGTAGAGACCGTTAAAGCATGTCCTGTTCAAAAAAAGCATTTGAGCTGCGGTTAGAGTAGAATGACTATTTAATTTAGCTTTGTTATACTCAGACCTAATTTTCAAAAAATAATGTCGCCTACCCTCTTCATCTGATGAAAGATACTCATTTTTCATTGATTCTAAATATTCAATCAACTTGTTAAAATCTGTTTTTATCGCTTCAAAACAATTTATAAGGTCAGGATTCGAATCAACCAAGATTGATTTTTCTATGAAATCATATTCTTGAACTAGATGAAAAAAAAATGCTCCTCCACCCAAAAATGGTTCAGCATACTTTGAAAAATTCAGAGAATTAAAATTACTTGGGAGTCTGGCTTCAATTTCAGGAACAAGTTTCCTTTTTCCTCCAGCCCACTTCAAAAAAGGCTTAGCTTTTTTTTTAATAATTTCTAAATTAGAATTTTCAACGGCTAAATGTCCCATATATTCTCCTAAGCTTAGTTATTCTAAGGTATGCAAAAAAAACAAGCATACAACCCCCTTCTCCTACAAACTATAGTAAGAACTATAAATAAGGCTGCAAGCGTCAGTTTATGAATGTTTCTATTTCAGGGCTTTCATTGCGATGTCGTTTCGGAAGTATGCCCCTTCAAAATTGATCTGTTCAGCAGCGGCGTAGGCCTTTTCTCTTGCGGCTTCGATATTCTCGCCGAGAGCTGTAACACCGAGCACTCTTCCGCCAGCGGTAACGAGGTCTCCGTCCTGAATCTTAGTGCCCGCATGGAAAACTTTTACATCCTCCATCGCCTCTGCCCTGCTGATACCAGTAATCTTTTTGCCCTTCTCGTATTCGCCCGGGTAGCCGCCGGAAGAGATCACCACGCACACGCTCGGCCTCTTATCCCATTGTAGATTCACGTTTTCGAGCCTTCCCTCGCATACAGCGAGCATAACCTCCAGCAGGTCTGTTTTGAGCCTCATCAGGATCGGCTGAGTTTCGGGGTCTCCCATTCTCACGTTATATTCAAGCACCTTCGGGCCGACCTTCGTGAGCATCAGCCCTGCATACAAAACGCCCCTGAACGGGGCGCCGGCCATATTCAAACCGTTCACCGTAGGCACGAGTATTTCGCCTATGATTCTATCCATAAGCTTTTCATCCACGATATTCGCCGGGCTGTATGCCCCCATACCTCCGGTGTTTGGGCCGGTATCGCCTTCACCTATCGGTTTATGGTCTTGGCTGGTTTCCAAAACGTAAATATTCCTTCCGTCAACAATCGCAAGGATAGAAACCTCCGGACCGGAGAGCCTTTCCTCTACGATAATCTTTTCGCCCGCCTCGCCGAAAATCTTATTCTCCATAATTTCTTCGGCGGCGTTTATCGCCTCGGAAGGCTCATCACAGACGTAAACTCCTTTGCCTTTGGCAAGGCCGCACGCCTTGACCACAAGGCCGGTATCCCTTGTGGCGATATAATCTTTGGCATCTTCAAAGTTTTCAAATGAATGGAATTCTGCAGTGGGGATGGAATTCGCACGCATCATTTTTTTTGAAAAATCTTTATCCGCCTCAAGCCTTGCTGCATCTTTCGAAGGCCCGAAAGCCTTGATTCCCGCAGCTTCCAAGGCATCCACGAGGCCTGCAGCGAGCGGGTCTTCCGGTCCAACAACCACAAGCCCGATGTTTTTATCCACGGCAAATTTTACCACAGCTTCATTGTCGCTTATATCAATCGCGGCTGTAGGGCCGAGCTTTGCCATTCCCGGGTTGCCCGGGGCTGAATAAAGCTTTGTAAGCTTTTTGCTCTGTGATAATTTCCAAGCGATTGCGTGTTCGCGTCCGCCGCTGCCGATAATAAGTACGTTCATCTCAAGTTCCTTTACTTCACCACTACTTTCGCAAACTTGCGCTTGCCCACTTTAATCACCATCCCGCTTTCGGGAGCAATTTGGGCAGTCGGGTCGCTCATTTTCTCCCCGTTCACGCTCACGCCGCCCTGCTTCACGAGCCGCTTTGCCTCTCCGCCCGAGCCTGCGAGCCCTGCTGAAACAATCATTCTGCTAAGGGGCGTTGGCTCTGCAGCCATCACAGTCTCAGGCATATCATCCGGCAGCTCTCTTCGGGCAAACACCTGCTCAAAAGCCGCCTCAGCCTGCTGCGCTGCTTCGCTGTCGTAAAACTGGGCAATGATATCCTTGGCGAGCAAAGCCTTCGCCTTTTTGGGGTGCGTTTTTTCGGAATCGATAAGCTCAGCGATTTTGTCCTCGGGCACATCTGTAAGCAGAGTGAAATAATTCTCCATCATCTCATCGCTTATGCTCATAATCTTGCCGAACATATCAGCTGGCTCATCGGTAACGCCGATATAGTTGTTCTTGCTCTTGCTCATCTTCTCAATGCCGTCAAGGCCTGCGAGAATCGGCATCGTCATCACAATCTGCGGCTGCTGGGCGTTAATCCTCTGGAGGTCTCTGCCGGCAAGGTTATTGAAGGTCTGGTCTGTTCCGCCCAGCTCCACATCGCTCTCAATCATCACAGAATCATACCCCTGCATCAAAGGATACAGGAATTCGTGTATGCTTATGGGATCGCCCTTCTTGTATCTCTGCTCGAAGGTGTCCCGCTCAAGCATACGCGCAACAGTCATTGAGCTGCACAGCTTAATTATAGCTGCCAAGTCTAAATCCCTGAGCCATTCGCCGTTGGGGCGAATCTCAAGCTTTTCCTTGGAAGTATCAAGGATCTTCTCTGCCTGCTTGAAATAAGTCTGGGCGTTTTTATCTATATCCTCGCCGCTGAGCACCGGACGGGTGGTGTTTTGCCCTGTAGGGTCTCCTATTCTTGCGGTGTAGTCGCCGATAATCAAAACAGCCTTGTGCCCGAGATCCTGAAACTGCCTGAGCTTGCGCATAACCACAGTATGCCCCAGATGAAGATCGGGGGCAGTAGGATCCATGCCAAGCTTTATTCTAAGCTGCCTGCCCTTTTTTTGGGCATCAATTAACTTTTCCTTGAGCTCCTTTTCGGAGTATATCTCAACCGTACCTCTTTTGAGAGTCTCAAAAGCCTGCTCAATATCCTGCGTCATTTATTAAGTTGTCCTGTAAAGAGATTCTTTCAAGTAACGTTTACGATGTATGTTATAAAACCAGCAGCAGCAATTACTGAAATCACCAAAATTGCAATCCAGAGCATTGAAATATACTTGCCCTGCTTGGCAATCTGCACATTCAGCTTTGCAAACTCAGCACACATAGACTCTTCAAACCCGCAGCTCTTATCCACAGAGCTCTTCACCTCAGCAATCTTTTCCTGCTGAAGCCTTGCCTGCTCGGGAATCTCCTTGGCAACCTCAGAGAACTGCTCTGTTACCTCGGACTGCTCTTCGAGATGCTTGTGAGTTTTTTCCATGAGCTCAGTCTGCTTTTCGGTGAGCTCCGGAATCACCTCAAAACGCCTTAAAAGCTCGCTCTGCTGAGAAACGTGCTTCTCCAGATGGCCGTTTATATTCTCGAGCTTGTCAACCATACCATCGAATGAGGAATTCAGCTTATCGATATTCTCCTGCTGAGTTTTCCTAAGCTGGAGCTCTTTCTCTTCCATAAGCTCGGCTTTTTTGGTAAACTTCTCGAAGAAATCGGTTTTGCTCTGCTGCTCGCCAGCATCTGCTGATTGAGCCTTCTTTTTTTTGGGCTTGAAAAGTTCTTTGATTTTCTTCATTTAATTAAGCTCTCCTATTTAGCTCACTTTCTTATTTTTCTCGCTGACAGGCGCCTTCTTCTTCCTGCTTCCGAACAAATCTTTTGTCCCGTCAACTACGTTTTTATCAATCTTGAGCACGCCGCCTTCTTTCTTCTCGTCCGGCAGGCGATACATTATATCAATCATAAGCTCTTCCACTACCCCGCGAAGCGCCCTTGCGCCGGTATCACGTTTGAGAGCCCTTTCGGCAAGCTCCTCAAGCGCGCCGTCGGTGAATTCGAGCTTTGTATCCTCCATCTCAAAAAGCTTGACATACTGACGCACAATAGCGTTCTTGGGCTTTGTCATAATATTCACGAGCGTTTTCTTATCGAGATTTTCGAGGGAGGCGATAAGCGGGAGCCTTCCCACAAGCTCAGGAATGATCCCGTAATGGATGATATCCTCCGAGGCCACCTGCTTCATTATCTCTGCCCGTTCGAGGTTTCTGTCGCTGCTCTGATTGGAATCTTCCGCACCGAAGCCAATCGCCTTCTTGCCGAGCCTTCTTCTAACGATATCTTCAAGGCCAACGAACGTTCCCCCGCAGATAAACAGGATCTGGCTTGTATCTACCTGTATGTAAGACTGCTCTGGGTGTTTGCGGCCTCCCTGCGGCGGGACATTCACCACAGTTCCCTCAAGCATCTTCAAGAGGGATTGCTGCACGCCCTCGCCCGAAACATCCCTTGTAATAGAAACGTTTGCGGAAGTTTTGCCAACTTTGTCTATCTCATCTATATATACTATGCCCCTCTGGGCTTTCTCAACATCAAAATCAGCGCTCTGGAGCAGCTTAAGGACGAAATTCTCAACATCCTCCCCTACATACCCCGCCTCGGTTACCGTTGTGGCATCGCATATCGCAAACGGAACTTCAAGCTCTCTTGCAAGCGTTTTGGCGAGAAGGGTTTTCCCTGAGCCGGTAGGCCCTATCAGAAGCACGTTAGACTTATCCAGCTCCACATCCGGCGAGTCGTTCTGGAAGTGAATCAGGCGTTTGTAGTGGTTGTGAACTGCAACGGCCAGGAAGCGCTTTGCATCATCCTGCCCGATTACATACTGATCCAGATATTCCTTTATCTCACGCGGAGTGGGGAGTTTCTCCGGTTCGAAAGTGCTTTTTGGCGCTGCCGTCTGCTCGGAAACAATTTTGCTGCATATTTCGATACATTCCCCGCAGATGCAAACATCCTCAGGCCCCTGAACGATTGGCCTTTCATCGCTTGCATAACGCCCGCAGAAACTGCACATTTGGGCTGGCTTATTCTTTCCTGTTTTAGCCATATATTCCTCTAATAATTATCTTTTCGTAAATTTCGGCAGGGCTATTCTATAACATCTACCCCCTGCCTGCAAGTAAACTTTACATTCAAAATACCTTATATGTGCGGGAAATTCAAAATTCAATTATCGGAAAACCAAATCAACGCCCCTGCCTTCGGCAAAATTCTCTTTGAGGTTGTCAAATTTGCCCTTCTGCTGTCAAATTGGCACATAACGCAAGCCTTTTAACCTGCAGAAATCGCCCTGCCGGGCTTTCTGCGGGGGGCTAAGTTTGGCACGGCGATTGCATATATAAAAACGAAAATGAAGCCGGCCGGCTTTAAGGGTGTTAAGAAAATTGAAAATGTTAACGAGTTAAATCGAAAGGAGAATTACCATGAGGAACGTACTTTCTAAAAGAAACAATAATCAGACTCCAAATGCACCTATGAGTATGGCCGATAAGATCGACAGGATGTTCGATGATATGTTCAGCGGATTTCCTGCTTTCGGAGCAGGCGAAGGATTTATGAGCAGATTTGTACCGAGCGTGGATGTTTCCGAGGATGAGAAGAAATACGAGATTACTGCTGAGCTGGCAGGAATGGACAAGGACGACATTAACGTTACGATGAACGACAATACCCTTATCTTAGAGGGAGAAAAGAAAAACACTAACGAAGAGAAGGATTCAAACTACTACCACGTAGAGAGGACTTTCGGCTCATTCAGAAGAGCTGTGCCGTTTGCTCACAACGTGGATGAGGAAAACATCGACGCAAGCTTCAAGGACGGACTGCTCAAGATTACTGTTCCAAAGACTGAAGAAGGAGCTGGAAGAAAGAAAATTGAGATCAACTGATTGATTGAAACTACGCCCCGGCAGCCGCCGGGGTTTTTTATTGCGCCGGGGGAATATCAGAGATGATAGTTTAATCTAATTTTTTCAACAAAACCATTTCTGAATGTGAACGCCAAATTATTTCTCGAAAAATCAGCTTCAACATTATGCAGTATTCTGTGATGATTAGGACATAAGATTATTTGATTTTCAGGGTTATTATTCAGTGATTTTACAAACGGAATTATATGATGCGACTCTACGATTTTAGCTCCGTATCTTTCCCCAAAATTTGAACCGCAAATTTGGCATTTGAAACCATATAGTTCTTTAAGACGAATTGCAATTCTCCTGTCAACTCTCCTTATTTTGGTTTTAACTTGCTTCTCTATTAAATCTGCGTTCTTGTCTAATGAAGGGAAGAGTTCGCTTTCATATTCCAGTTCATTTGCTGAATTTAAACAGCCAATCTCAGTTTCAGAGTCTTTGTTGCTGACAAAATCAAACAAAAAAGTGTCCGGCTTTACTGTGTCATAAACAACAAGATATTCATTTCTGGTCAACAATTGACTGCTTCCTTCTGGTTTTGGCTTAGTCTCTCTGGAATGTTTCAATAACCTGTAAGAATAATCAAAGATTTCTCTTAGCAAGCGTACCAATTCGGAAGAAAACCTTACTTGAATAATATCCGAATGGTTAGGATATTTCTTTTGGTCAAAATACTGATTTACTATTTTGGCTGAAAAAATCTGGCCATCAATTATCACTTTTATATCGGTCTTCTGACCTCTTTTCAAATTGAATCCGACTGAGCCTAAGAAGCCTTTCTTAACGCTGAGAGGAATAGAAAAGCCATAATTCAATAAAGACCAATCTACATTTTTCTTGTATATGTAATTAACTTTTTTCAAATCATTAAACCAAAGCAATTAATGCACATATCTCACTGACAAGCTTAATTATAAGCAATTATATTCAACCAAATTTTGGTCTAACTCATTCCCCTATAATTTTCACGAGTACTCTTTTTTTTCTGTTTCCATCGAATTCGCCGTAGAAGATCTGTTCCCATGGGTAACTGGCCGATTGCAACTTACCGCATAAGACATATATAACAGGAAGGACGTTATGATGCACAATCATCATTAAAACCCCTTCGTGAGTTTCACGGCGAAAGAACACATTAAATCTGAGCAGTAGGCGTAATCTGCGGATTAACTTCTCGCCTCGACAATCGCCTTTTTTTTATTGCGCAGAAACGATCTTGGTACAGCCCCCTTTTCTTGGGACATATTGCTTATAATGACTAACTAAAAATCAATAGCTTATATAATCATAAAATTAGGTAACTGTCCCTATTTATCGAAATTAGTTTTAGAAACATCAGTAGATTTTTTTCAAAAGAGCATGATGATATTTTACAATAGATTCGCAAGCAGGATTGGAGGCAATATTCACATTTTCGTGCGGGTCAGCAATATGATCATATAGCATTTTGCTACCATTTTTCCATTCTGTATATAAATATCGGTCGGTTTTAACTGCCCTGCCTGTGCCCCATTCACTGTAAGCGGCCTGCTTCCATTTCAATTCAGGGTTTTTAATAAGAGGGGCAAAACTTAAGCCCTCAAGCTGATGGGTTTTAGGATAGGGCAAACCGGCCAGCTCACATAAGGAAGGATATATATCAACAAATTCCACGAGTGCGTCGGTAGAATGTTTTTCCAGCTTATCCGGCGTGCGGATAATTAAAGGAGAATGCAGGGCGTTATTGAGAGTATTATGCTTGCCCCAGAAATTGTGTTCGCCTAAATGCCATCCATGGTCGCCAAGAACCATAACAATGGTGTTCTTATCCTGCCCTTGCGCTTTGAGTTCATCAAGAATTCGGCCAATCAGAGCGTCAACATAGCTAACGCAAGCATAGTAGCCATGCAAAGCCTTACGATGGAATTCTTCCTTCTCAGCCCAACCTTGAGTTTGGCTGTAACTTAAGACTTCCCCTGAATTTCTGCATTCATTAGGTTTATTTTTTATAGAAAAGCGGTTTTCCGCTAATTTAATTTTCTGCGGGTCATACAAATCATAATATTTTTTAGGTGCATTAAATGGCAAGTGCGGCCTTGAAAAACCGCATGCAAGGAAAAATGGCTTGTCAGACTTGGAAAGCCGTTTCAAATCTTTTATGGTTTTATCTGCAACTTTCCCATCCTCATAGGCCTCATCCGGCACATCAGCCGCTTCATAAAATGGGCCTCTTCCCTTTTTGGAAATATGCTTTCGAGATTTTGGATCGAGCCAAATCTTATCAAAATTATATGCTGCCCAGTCCTCACCTTCAGGATTTTGATAATCATAAACCCTCCAAGGGGGTTTGCTCCAACTCTCAGCACTGTCTTGCTGGTGATGAAAAATCTTGCCGTTAGAGATAGTTTCATAGCCGTTTGAAAGAAAATGCTTAGCTACAGAATCTGCTTTGGGTACATCTTTTTCAGCCCATGTATGGTAACTTCTAAACTGACCGTGTGCATTGTCGGGACGAATGCCGGTAAGCAAACTTGCACGGGATGCCCCACAAACCGGCACCTGACAATAAGCCCGGTTGAACATAAATCCTTGAGCAGCAAGGCGGTCTATATTGGGGGAAATAATTTGGGAGCGGTCGTAACAGTTCAACTGAGTTCGTAAATCATCAACGATAATAAACAGCACGTTCTTACGTGTATGATTGGAGTTTTCGGCAAAAGTCATGGTGCTTTCGGCAAGCAGCGTGGAAGCAGCAATAGAAGCCTGCTTTAGAAATGTTCTACGTGAAAAGCTGGAATGACTCATCATAATTCTCTATTAAAAAACTAAAATTATTTATTGCTTCTTGAATTTTAATCTGAAGCGCAACATTTTTTTCTCATTCCCCGATAATTTTCACGAGTACTCTTTTTTTTCTGTTTCCGTCGAATTCCCCATAGAAGATCTGTTCCCATGGTCCGAAGTCGAGGCGGCCTTGGGTAATTGCAACTACGACTTCCCTGCCCATGACAGTTCTCTTTAGGTGTGCGTCAGCGTTGTCTTCCATGCCGTTATGCTTGTATTGAGAGTGTGGCTTTTCGGGGGCGAGCTTTTCGAGCCATTTTTCATAGTCTTGATGGAGGCCGGATTCGTCGTCGTTTATAAACACGCTTGCAGTGATGTGCATAGCGTTGCATAGCAGGAGCCCTTCCTGCACGCCGCTCTCGGCGAGGCACTGGTCCACCTGCGGGGTGATGTTGATAAGTTCTCTTCTCTTTTTAATATCGAACCAGAGCTGTTTTCTGTAAGACTTCATAATTATCCCTTCTCGTTTTTAGATTCAAATTTTCTTCAAATTTCCCTTCCTGCGGCTAAAAGGATAACACTTATTCGGCGGTGTTTAAAGCTAATTCAGCAGGATGTATATAAACGAAACTGCTGAAATGAATATGCAGTATATGCTGAAGTATTTTAGCTGTCGATTTCTGCTTGCTTTTATCAGGAGCCTGAGTGCGATAATGCCGGTAAGGAAGGATGCGAGCATACCTGATATAATCACGCCGGGAGTTAGTATGCCGGCGCCGAAAAGCTCCTTGTGCTTAAGAGCGGTGAGAAGTGCGCCGCCGAGTATGGCGGGCATTGCAATCAGAAAGCTGTATTCTACCGCCCATTTGCGGTGGAGGCCGTAGAGGATTGCTGCGCAGATCGTGGCGCCGCTGCGTGAGATTCCCGGGATAATGGCTCCGGACTGGGCTAAGCCAATCACCACCGCGCCTATAATCCCGAATTCGCGGAGCTTAAGCGAGGAGCGTGTTTTTTTGTCTGTGATGTATAGCAGGGCTGCGGTTATGAGCCACATAACACACACCACCCAGAGCTTTCGCGATGCCTCAAAGGGCTCTTCGAAGAGCTTGTAAATGAGCATTGTAGTGGCGGTTGTGATTATTGCGCAGAAAGCGAAGTGCCAAGCGAAATTCTTTTTGTAGAGCTGTATTGGGTTGTGTCCAGAATGGTCAAATTTGAAGAAATGGCGGGCGAACAATACGATTTGTTTGCGGAATACAACGAGAATCGAAAACACTGTTCCCACGTGTACGGCGAGATCGAAAAGGAGCATATCTTTGCTCTCAGGGTCGAGGCTGGGGATGAATGTTTCGAACATCACCAGATGGCCTGAAGAGGAAACAGGGAGGAATTCTGTTAGTCCCTGCACGACGCCCAGGCCAATAGACCCGCACAGGCCGGAGAGGTAGCTGCAGATGGGCAGAAGGTATGGGTTTAGAAGCTCGCCCACAGGCTGCACCCAGCCGAAAAGCGAGGCCGCAGCGAAAACGATGCCGGCGTAGAGCCCTGCCATAATGTCATCAAGGAGGATGCCCTGCCCGCCCGGAAGCCTCTCGAGGCGGTTTGCAGGCGAGATTTTCGTTATATCGAAAAAGCGAAACAGTACGAACAGAATGCCTATGCTCACCAATGGGTATGCTGAGAATGCAGGGAGAAAAGAGCCAATCAGCAGAGCGAGCCCCTGCCCTGCGACTTCATCCGATACCACCTCGGACGGGTCTTCCCTGCCGGCGAACTCGATTGCATATTTGGAGAATGCTATAGTCCCCCATGCAAAAAAGACAGTAAGGCCGGCGACTGCAAGCTGGCTCTGCCAAAGCTGGCGCGTGAAAGCTGCTATTATGATAAATAAGGCGCAGGGGAAAAGGGAGCCGACTGTGCCCGGGACGAAAGGTGAAAAGCCCAGCCCGAAGCATGAGGTGAGAAGCCTTTTTGTATTCATAGATAGATTGCTCTTGTGTTTAATTTTTTATTTAAGACTCAAAACGACGGGGCAGATTATAACAAAAACTGAAAAAAATTAAGCGAAAAATTGCAAGTATTACCCTGCAAAGCAAAAAATAAGTGTAATAAAAAGGTAGAAAGGTTTTAGAGTGTCTTAGTTTTTGAGCTGGGATTTCCAGTCTGAGTTTTCGAAATAATGCACCACATCAAAGAAGGCGTTTTTAAGCTCTTCGTGATAGTCTGAAAGCTCACCGCATGGGGATTGCTCGGAGGCATTTTCCAGCTTGCTGGCGGCTTCAGAAAGCTTTTCAGCAGCGATATATCTTGCCGAACCTTTGATGCGGTGCGCATAGAGACGCACTTGAGGGCAGTCTTTGCGTCTTAGGCCTTCTGCAATCTTCTGGAGGCAGTACTTGCCGTCTTCAACAAAAACCTCCACCAACTCTTCTACTATGTCCGGAGATGAGCAGTATTCAGAGAGAGAGTCGAGGGAAAGAAGTGAATTTTCAGTATAACCCATTTTCGAATCTCCTGTCAGCATTTTTCCCGTAAAATTATACGGGGATAAAATTATATAAAACAAAATTGCACCGATTGCAAGTGATAATACTTTACGCCATAAAGGTTTGTTTTGTTTTAATTTAGAAAAATTTCTTGTTTGATTTTAGAATTAAAATAGGGGCTTGTCAAGAATGAAAGCCAATTAAATAAGAAATTTCTGGCGAAAAAGATAAAAACCGCAAAAATATTCGTTCAGAATAATAAGAAATTGTTTTTCTTGAGCAGAACCCTTTATGAAAGAAGAAATCAGAAAATACGCCATGGAGCAGGGATTTTTGAAAGCCGGCTTCACCAGTGCAGAAGATTTGCCTGAGCAAAGCCGGCACCGTTTTGTGAAGTGGCTTGAAGCGGATATGCACGAGAAAACAGGCTATCTTGAAAGAAACATAGACAAGCGTTTCTCGCCCAGAATACTCTTCAAAGATGCAAAAAGCGTGATCGTGTTTGCGGCAGGCTATAACAAAGCGGAAGGTGAAAAACCGTGTTTCGATTTGGAGGGGAAAATCTGCGATTATGCCTGCTTTGAAGACTACCACAGGAAAATAAAGAGCAAAATATTAAATATCGCAGGATTTATTCGTGATAACTGGAAATCGGATCTCAAAATCAAGGCGTGCGTGGATTCAGTGCCGATAAACGAAAGATCAGAGGCTGTTCGAGCGGGGCTTGGTTTTATCGGGAAAAATGGAATGCTGATAGTGCCCCGTGCGGGGTGCCGAATTCTGCTGGGGGTTCTTATAAGCAATCTGGAAATAGAGGCGGATGAAGGAATCATTGAGCACAGCTGCGGAAGCTGCAGGCGGTGCATAGAGGCCTGCCCTTCCGGAGCACTCGGAGAGGATGGGCTGCTTGACTGCAGGAAATGTATCTCGTTCCAAACGATAGAAAAGCAAGCTCAAATGAATCCTGAAGCCGAGGCGGCTGTAAGCGATGAGCTTTTCGGCTGCGATAAGTGCATTGATGTATGCCCTTTCAACGTAAAAGGGCAAAACAGCTTTCTGAACCAAAGGCTTAACAAATGGCTTCGGATTGATGATGTTCTGGGAATGAGCAGCGAAACATTCTCTGCTTCTTTCGGCGGTACTGCCATCGAAAGAACCGGCCTTGAAAAACTAAAGAGGAATGCTGAGGTAATCGCAGGTAAGAAACGTCAAAACTGAGCGTTATCTTACATTGAAACCTTCGGACAGTCCTTTTTTGAGGTTTTCGAGGCTCTTCTTCTGTTTGGGGGTCATGGAGGCCTCTTTCTTGCCGATCACGCAAACCCTTACGGTGCTTTTCTCGCCGGCCCAGCTGTGGTCCGGAAGGCAAGGCTTCTGGTTTTTCCATCTGTGGGTAGGCTGGATGAGCCCGTCGGGCGTATCGCCGAGATTATTGCAGATTACGAAATGATAATTCAGCTGCTCATCTGAAGCGCAGCCGTTCATTTCGGCAACCAGCGACAAATCACCAGAACGCGTTGCTGTGAATTCGACATCAACCTCCGACCATCTTGCCGGCTTTACTCCTCTGGCCAAACTCAAAACATCCCCGCTTTTAATAGCAGATACACCGGAAGTGTGGGCTTTGAGGCTGTAGCCTGAGAATTCGATAGGCTTATCGCTGCTGGTATCCATAAAAAGCAGCGCCAGCGTACCGATTGTGAGTGATACAACAAGAAGGAAACTGACCCTCATCATCCTGACTCGGTCGTTCATTTAAATAAACCCTCCGTGATTAAGTTACATCTAATTCGGACGGTTATATATTAGCAAATAAAAAACTGTATTCAAGAATATTTACCGGAAAATCAAATATTTTTTAAAAATTTTCTTGAAAAGGGCCGCAAAATTTCTCAATTTGAGTATGATTTCGAAGAGTAAAATGCGACAGGCGTTTGAATTTCGGCAAAAGGGGCGGGTCTTTGCAAGACAAAAGAGAGCCGCTCAATGGGTGCTTCCCTAATCAAGCGGCTCCAAATCTTCAAATGGTATGGCTCTTTAAGCTAAGCCATGGCTTAGAACAGCCCTTCCACTTTCCCTGTCTGCGTATCAACATCGATTCTTCTGAAGGCTGGGTCTGAGCCTGTGCCGGGCATAAGCTTTATAGTGCCAGCAAGGGGTACAATCAGCCCAGCTCCTTTATAGATCATTATATCCCTTACCGGCAAGATAAAATCTTTCGGTCTGCCTTTAATTGCAGGGTCGTGCGAGAGGCTCAGGTGCGTTTTTACCATACACGTTGCCATCTTGGAGCTGTCCGGATCTTTCTCAATCTGCTGAATCCTCTCTTCTGCCTCCGGTGCGAATTCCACACCTTCAGCCCCGTACACCTCTTTGGCAATGAGCTCAATTCTTTTCTTCACCGGCATATTGAAATCGTAAAGGAATTTAAAGTTGGAGGGTTCATCAGCCGCTCTAATCACAGCCTCCGCCAGCTCTTTCGCTCCCTCTCCGCCTTTGAGCCAGTGCTCAGACACTGCACAGTAAGCACCTGCGTTTTCGGCGGCGCTGCGAATTGCTTCAATCTCTGCAGGAGAATCTGTATAGAAGCTGTTTATGCAAACCACTGGGGTTACGCCGCTCTTAATTACCGTTTCGATATGGGCTTCAAGATTTGAACAGCCCTTCTGAACGAGCTCTACGTTTTCTTCTGTGTATTCCTTCGGGAGGGGCTTGCCGGGTTTAACTTCCGGACCTCCGCCGTGCATTTTAAGGGCTCGCACCGTTGCTACCAGCACTACCGCATCGGGCTTGAGGCCGGAATATCTGCACTTTATGTTCCAGAACTTCTCGAAGCCGATATCTGCCCCGAAGCCGCTTTCTGTAACGTGAAAATCTACGAGATTTGAGCCGAGGCGATCTGCAATTACAGAGCTCTGGCCAATAGCGATATTGGCAAACGGACCTGCGTGCACGAAAACTGGATTGTTTTCCATTGTCTGCATAAGTGTTGGGTTTATCGCCTCAACGAGCCAAGCTGTCATCGCTCCTGCCACTTCGAGATCCTCTGCTGTGATCTCTTCGCCTGCTTTGCTGTATGCAACAACTATTCTGCCGATTCTTTCGCGGAGGTCTTTAAGGTCTCTGGCTACAGCGAGAATCGCCATAATCTCGCTTGATACGCTAATCGCAAAGCCCGAATCTATCTCAAAGCCGTCCATCTTTCCGCCCATACCCATACGGATATTTCTCAGTCCCTGAGCGCAGAAATCGATCACCCATTTTAGCTGGACTTTCTGCGGGTCTATATCAAGCCTTTTGAGATTTCTCTGAGCGAGCTTTTCATCATCGTAATTGTTTTCATGCTGCATTCTCGCATTCAGAGCAACCATACAGAGATTGTGGGCGTTTGTAATTTTATCAATATCGCCAGTGAGGCCAAGCGAGAAGGGAGTTAGCGGAATGCACTGGGCAAGCCCGCCGCCAGCTGCTGAGCCCTTTATATTAAACGTTGGGCCGCCTGAAGGCTGCCTAATAGCCCCTGCTACGCTTTTACCGAGCTTTCCGAGCCCATCCACAAGGCCGATAGTGGTTGTGGTTTTCCCTTCGCCGAGGGGCGTAGGGGTTATTGCTGTTACGTCAATATATCGGGCTTTTTTCCGCCCTTCTGTTCTGTCCAGCACTTTTCGATAGTCCACTTTGGCAAGATTTTTGCCGTAGTAGATGAGCTCATCTTCATTCAGGCCGAGATTTTCGGCAAGCTGAGCTACACTTAACATTTTCTCTTCGGCAGCTTTCGCTATCTGCCAATCTTTCATTACCGTGGGATCTAATTTCATGCAAACCTCTCGATCCAACTCAAAAGAACATTAATAATTCATTCCGATACTCTTCTCAAGATAGAAAACTCAGGAAGAGGAGAGGTTAGTCTAATGATTTGTTCGTTATTTGCAAACTCGTGGGACTCGCCTTTTTGGTCAGTGAGCGGATTGGGGAGTGTTGTTTCTGAAAGTCGGCCGCTTGGGAGCAATACTTCAAGCCTTTCGCCAGCGAAAATTTTATTCCGCACCCGTATCCAGCAATCATCCGGCCGGGAATACTCCGTTACGTTTGCGGCAAATACAGTATTGCCGGCGGAGTGGTTGTCTTCAAGCTGATAATCCTGAACTTCTGCGGGGCCATCAATAAAGCCTCGTGAGTAGCCTCTGTTTTTAACCCTGCTTAGGAGCTTGAATGCCTCTTCACTGCTGATATGTTCGCCGTCAAGAATTCTTCGATACATAGAGACAACCGAACCTATGTAGTGTACGGACTTCATTCTGCCTTCAATTTTCAGCGAATCAACGCCAATCTCAGCCAGAGCAGGTATATATTCAAATAGAGCGAGGTCTTTTGAATTGAAGAAATACAGGCCCCGGTCGTCCTCAAAAACTGGGTGATACTCTCCCGGACGTTCTTCCTCCATCAGATGATATTTCCAGCGGCAGGGATGAGTGCATTCGCCTCTGTTGGCTCGGCGTCCCGTTAGATAATCGCTGATTGCGCATCTGCCTGAATACGAAAAGCAAACCGCCCCGTGGATAAATACTTCTGTTTGTATTCGGCCTGACACCGCTTGCTGAATTGCCATTATCTGTTCGAGAGAAAGCTCTCTTGCCAAATTTACCCTTGATGCCCCCAACTCGGCGTATTCAATCGCTGTCTGAGAGCTGAGCGTGTTGGCTTGGGTACTGATATGGAGCGCTGCTTTTATACCCGCCCGGCGGAGTATCATAAAAACACCGAGATCTGCAACAATAAGGGCATCGGCATTCATATCATCAAAACTGCTTGCCAGGGCTAAGATTTTTTCATATTCATCAGAAAAGGGGTAAATATTGAGAGTGATGTAGGCCTTTTTGCCGTGCTGGTGCAAATAATTGATGCCCTGTTCTGCCTGGTGAAGGGAAAAATTGCCTGCAAAATTTCTCAAGCTGTATTCAGAGCCGAAATAAACTGCATCCGCTCCGTATTGAACTGCCCATTTGAGCTTCTCAAGATTTCCTGCCGGGGCGAGCAGCTCTGGGGGATTACTGCTTTGAGCCATCAGGAGAATCCTCGGGTTCTGCTTCAGCCCTTTCAGCAAGATTGTTTGCTCTTTCTACCAAGGCTTCTCTGGAAGGTTCCCGGGCCTTTTCAAGATCGAAATGCCAGCGGTAGGTGTATGTTTTGCCGCTGTTGAAGATTCCAGCAAATATATCAAACGGGAAATAATCGTGAAGGGGTCTTTTAATCTCTGCTGTCTGCTGGAGAGTCTTGAAACCCTTTTTGGCTATCTTAACGTCGTATGTACCGTACCAGTTAAAGTTTGTGGATACAGGGCTACTGCCGATCTGCTCACCGTTTAAGTAAACATCTGCATTCTCGGGCTTAGTGATAACCTTGAGCTCCCTGTTCACGCAGCCAGCCATAACCATCAAGGTCAGCGATGCGGCGAACAGCTTAACTGCGATCCTGCTTATTTTTTTTGTTCTCATCTGCATAGTGAAAAATCAAGTATAAACCAACTGAAATGCACATCAAGGAATCTGCTACATTAAACGTCGGCCAGTGATAATTATTAACATAAAGATTCACATCTATAAAATCTCGGACATATCCATCGTTAAATATTCTATCGTACAGGTTGCCTGCTGCGCCTGAAGTAAAAACAGACAGCAGCAAGGCATTTCTGCCTTTTACCAGCCCAAGCTCGAAAATAGCCACAGCAGCCAATACCGCTACTGCGGAAACAGCAACCAGAAGCCATGTGTTTCCGCTTGCGATGCTGAAAGCCGCCCCTGGGTTTACCCTTGCAGTAAGGGCGATAAAATCGCCTAACACCGGCCAAGAGTAGCCTTCTTTATCTGCAAGGAATTCAAATGCAGCGGATTTCGAAACCAAATCGGCAACAAGCAGAAAAGCAAAAATCAGAAAAAATATAAGCTGCTGTTTTGCTCCCGGGATCTTATTCTTTAAGCCGGCCGACAATTTTCTACTGCACCTTGACCTTGGAATACTTCCTTATAAGTCTTCTCAGTCCTGGCTGGTCTGGCTGAAGCCTCAGCGCAACACGCCACTGCTGTATTCCTTTATCTTTAATGACCGGGTCTTTATCCCTGAATCCCTTCAATATATATGCCACGCCTGAGCCTTTCAAAGAGAGCTGATCGCCCGGCCTGAGCGAACTTGCCACCCTGTAATTCTCGATTGAGGCTTCGAAATCTTTTGCGCGGAGGTCAAGATATCCGAGGTACTGATAAATACGATGGTCGTCTGGCGCCACCCTTATCGTTTCGTTCAGCAGTTCCCTTGCGACATCAAAGCTTCCGCTTCTAATGTATGCAAGTCCGAGAGGAATCATAATCTCCGGCTTATTGCCTTCACGCTCGAGAGCCCTTCTGTATTCTGCGATAGCTGTTTCGTAATTGCTGGTTGCGGTGTAAATATCGCCGAATAGAATTTCAAGCTCGGTGTTATCAGGGCTGATAAGCCTTGCTTCTGTAGCATAGTTCAATGCCTTTTCGTAGTCTTCAAGCTTGTAGTATGTTTTGGCAGTGAAGTAGTTGGCATCGTAACTTTCAGGATGCAGCTCTAAAGCCCGAACGAAAGCACCTATAGCTTTTTCGTATCTCTCCAAGGAATAATTAACCTTTCCCAGATTGTATAAATCCTTGAAGGAAACTGGATTATACTTCACAGCCTGCTCATATGCCTGCGAGCTTTGCTCAAGCTTTCCCTGACGCTGAAAGATATCACCCTTAAGAGAATATGCATCTGAAAATTCGGAGTCTGCCTTTATAGCTTCATCCAAGGTTTGGATTGCCTGATCGGACTGGCCTTGCTCATCCAGTTCAACGGCTTCCACATAAATTTTCTGCGGGTCTTGGCAGCCGGCTATGAAAAATGCGGCGACCAACAGGGGCAAAAGTAATTTAGTAAATCTGCGTATCATATTAATTTCCATTTATCCAACTAAACTCTCTTTCAAGAAGCCTTAGTTTCAGGCATCGATTCTATATAATCCTTGTAAGTTTTGAGATACTGGTTGAAGTAGCCGCCTTTGAGGGCTTTGGCAGAAACAAGCGAACAGCCTATCACATTAGCATTGACCACATCAAGCTCACGCACCGTTCTTTGCGCAACGCCCCGCTTAGTCATCTGAGCGTTGAAGACAACGAGAGTTGAATCTGCCATAGCACTTAAACTCTTAGCTTCACTCATAATTACAGGCGGAGCATCAATAACCACAAAATCATACTTACCTTTTACATCGGTGAGGAATTTGTGCATTGAACGTCCTGAAAGCATCTCAGAAGGCATTTCCGGAAGCTCGCCGCAAGCCATTATGTCTAAGTTTGCAACTTGACCTGAAACAATAACATCCTCGGTGGATTTATCGCCCGCAAGAACTTCACTGAGACCAGAAATCATCTGATTCTCTTCCGATTCACCCGACTGAGAGGTATATATGCTGAAGGCAGGCCTGCGGAAGTTTGCATCAATCAGCAGAACCTTATTCTGCTCAGCAGCAAGACTGACAGAGAGATTGGATGCCACTGTGGACTTGCCCTCTTGCGGATTTGCGCTGGTTATCATCAGCACCTGACCATAACCCAAAGCTCCTGAGAGTTTTACATTAGACTTAAGCTGGCGATATGCCTCACCGGTAACGGAATTCGGTGCCTCATTCACTACTCGTTCAGGCTGGATATCCTCAACATCATCATCTTCTTTGCTGTTGTATATCACACCGAGAACGGGTATATCTACAGCTTTTGAAACATCCTGAGGCGTTCTGAGCTTATCATTTGCCAATTCACGTATGAAGGCGAAAACTACTGCTATAAAGCCGCCAAGGACAATACCCGCAGGTACGAAAAGCTTAAGGTCAGGGAAGCTCTTTTGCAGCGGTAAAATAGCCTCTCCCAAAGGCTCAAGCTTAGAAACCTTGGGGTCCCTAACAAGCATATTGAGGCTCTGGATGTGATCGATAAGCTTCTCGAGCCTCTCACGGCCTCTTTCACGAATCTCCACAAAAGATTCGTATTCCGCTCTCAACTCATCAAGCTCTTTCTGTTTGAGAAGAGCATCCTGAAGCTGGGCACGGTAATTCTCAAGCTGGCTCACAAGGAAAGCACGCTGGTCTTCGGCCTGCTGGAGCTGCGACTGTCTGTTGAGCTCAGCGATAAAATTCTGCCTGCTGTTGAGTTCTGATTCTGCCATACGAAGCTGCTCACGCATCTTTCGGACTGAGCGGTGGTTCTCGCCGAGCTTCGCAGTGAGCCTTGCAAGCTCCGGCCTGAGGTAAAGTATTCGCTGGCGGGCAGAGATGGCGATCGGGTCGTTTTCCATCTGCTCACGTACAACCTCGTCAAACTCGCCCTGAGCTCTGGATTCAAGAGTTGCAATTCGTGATTCAATCTCACTAATCTGCCCCTCAAGATCCATCACCTGAACCTCAAGAGAATCGTGCTTAACCTTGATGCTGTGCCTTTGGCTGCCGGTATCTCCAGTATCGCTGAATTCGGCAAGCGTAGGGTTTGACTGGCGTATATCCCTCAGCGAGGCCTCGGCCGCCCTGATTTCAGCACGCACCTTTCGCTCTTCTTCCTTCGCCTGAGCCAGTTTATCACGCTGGGTCTGCGTTTCTCTTTCAAGCTGAGATTTGGTGTAAAGCTCCACAAGCTGATCGAGAATAAGCTTCGATTCTCGGGCGTTTTTAGAAGAAAAACTAATCTGGATAATAAAATTATCTCTTGCAACATTAACCCCTATACTGTCTTCAAGGGCTTCTAAAGCATCAGCAATATCAGGCCGCCCATCGTCAGCCACGAACTGGCGGAACCACTGGGTGTTTCGCACCTGATCAGTTTCGAGAAGGTTCTGAAGCATATCCTGCTGCTTGATGAAACGAGCCTTCGTCTGACGGAACTGGTAGTAGGTGTCTGTGTTAGACATTCTCGCAGCGAGCTTCATCGGGTCGCTGATTTCCGGCTCCAATACCCTGATAGCAGAGGTAGATGTGTATTTCGGGGAATATTTTGCGAAAACAAAATATAGACCTACACCTAAAGCCGCTCCTAAAATCGGAAGAAGGATAATCAGCAAGAGATGCCTTCTTATAATCGTAAGTATATCTTTCGGGGTAAGCTGAATACCCTCTGCCTGAGGCTCCTGCATTGGGAGCCTGGATGTTATTTCAGATTCGTTAACCACTTAATAATCCTCTTAAGAACCTATTATAAGAATATAATATTGACTTCTGAAAACCGCTAAAAAATTCTCTTGGAAAGCCTTGAAATTTTTTCTTTAAGCTTATCTTGAGTTTCTTTTGGAAGATTTTCATCTGTTTTCAATGCTCTTTCATATGCCGCTTTTGCTTCCTCAGGCTTATTCAGTCTTTCCAGAGCAAGGCCGTAATGCTCATACACCTCAGAAGGCGCGCTTGTAGAGCTCAGCTCCATTTTTTGAATAGCTCTTGAAAGGAGCGATTCGGCCTTCTCGTATTTACGGTTCTTTATGAGCGTATAACCGTAAGTATCAAGTACCAGCCCGTTATCGGGGGAATTTTGATAGGCCTTTGCTGCCACCTGCTCAGCCCTCTCAAGGTCATAATCACTCTCTGCAAGCAGATAAGCCAGATTGTTCAGCACGTTAGTGTCGCCAGGGGTCTGCTTGAGAAGCTCTTCATAAATCTGCGCAGCTCTTTCGGTGTAGTCTCTGTCCGGGATTTTCTTATAAGCATAGAGCAGAGTATTTGCTTTGAGTATGTTAAACTGCCGATGAAGTATATTTTCCTTTGAAATTTGTGAAATAGCATCATCAACGTAGCTGATGGCTTTATTGTAATTAGCAAACTCAAAATTCACCTGAAAGAGGCACAAGTACTTATTAACAGTTTTTTCGCCCTTCTCAGCGTAACTTGTTACTATCTCGTATGCACTTTGCTTGTCGTAGCTGTCAACCATTCTCTGGATAACGAACTTGATCTTCTGCAAATCTATCCCTGCGCTTTTCATGGCAACGTGAAAATCTTCCATTGCATTTTCTTCATTGCCCATGCTGTGTCTTGTCTGCCCCATCAGGGTAAATACAGCCACCTTGTACGGAGAATCAACATACTTGGAGAGCATTGAGAGCACCTGAGAATTCTTGCCCTGTTCGAGAAGAGTGTTTGCATAACCAAGTATTGATGCAGGATCATCTTCGCCTGAATTCAGCGCCTTGTCCCAAGCAGCTTTGTACGCATCTTCTGCTGCCCTGTAATTTTCGAGCTTTGTTTCCATATCGCCAAGACGGCGCTGCCAGTAAGACTTTTCGGGAAAGCGTTTTATCATCAGGTTGTAATAATCCCTGAGGGGGGCAAACTTTTTAGCACGCCAGTAGATCTCTTCAAGCAGCCTCAATGCTACAAGAGGCGTACTCTCATCCTCCACAGCGCTGTTTAGCTCAGAAATGGCAGGCTCATATCTGCCGAGCCTGTCGTAAGCCCTTGCGATATCGATTCTTATAAGGCTGTCATCTTTAATAGACTTGCACTCTTTGAAATCATCAAGAGCCTTTTGATAATCTGCGCTTAGATAATTTGCCTTGCCTTTGATTCGCCAAGCAGTGGCATTTTTGCTGTTTTTATCAAGAATTTTCCCTGCAATCTCTTCAGCTCTGTCGAATTCACCCTTTCTTAGGGCTACGGTAGCTGAAAGCAGACGAAGCTCAGAATTGTCCGGATTATTCTCAATAAGCTTCTGCAGGTCGTTCTCAACGTCTTCAACAGCGCCTATTTCCACGAAAGACTTAACCCTGAGTATTCTGTTAGCAAGAGTGTCTTCAAGTTGAAGCAGTTCTTTGGAATACTTTTCTACGTTTTCTTTATCAAAGAGTTTAATTGAAACTCCCAGCAGACCAAGAACATAGTCTTTATTGTCCGGGTCTTTCTCCCTCAGCTCAAGGAGAGTTTCTTTTGCCTTGTCAAACTGAGAGCGTCGGTAGTATGATTTCCAGAGCACCTCTTTCCTGTCTCCTAGGAGCTGGGAAATCTTATCTTCCTGCCCGGAGATTCTGTAGAAATCTGCATAGGCATCAAGAACTTCAGGGTCTCCCGGGGAGATAGAAAGGGCATTGTTGTATGCGTCTTCTGCTATTCTGTACATAGCCTCTTTTTTCGGAGAGTTAAACGCATCGTCAGCATTCTTCAAGGCCATCCTTGCTAGAAGAAGAGCATTTTTCTTAGTGGGGTTAGACTTAAAGATAGTCTGGCGCATAGCAAGAGCACTTCCAGGCTTTGTATCTGCAATATATTCAGCATATACGCTCTGAAGCTCTATATTCGATGGATTCACCCTGATAGCTCTTAATATAGCATCCTGAGCCTGCTTTTTCTGCTGGTCTGTAACATCGCTGCCGAGCCGCTCATTACGTTTGTATAGCACCATCGCATAATTTAGCGAAATATTGCTGTCTTTAGGTGAAAACTCCGCTGCCTTGCGGGCATTTTCAACAGCCCGATCCATCTTGTTCATCTCATTATATATAATACTGAGATTCAAATAGGCAGACGGGAAGATCGGCTTAATCTCAATGCACTCATTAAAGCAGTCGAGCGCTTTTTCGTAATTTTCTTTCTTCAGGGCTAAACGTCCGGCAAAGAACTGTCCGCCGCAGCCGTCGATGTCCATTTCAACCGCAGTTTCCATATAGCCTTTCGCACGCTCGTAATCTTCCTCGGCAATCGCCATATCGAAAAGCGAAGAAACTGCCGCTTCATTGTCAGGGTCTAACTCAAGGGCCTTCTCGTAATACCCGTAGGCATTCTCGTAGTCCTGGCCTTTGAGGAAAACTCTTCCAATACTGAGCTGCTTCTCGAGCTCAGGCATATCAGTATCTGAAAGAATCTCAGCCTGAAACTCTCTAAGTTCTTCTTTGTCTACAACCAGCGGGTCAGGCTTACTGAGCCTCTTTTTCATAAGGCGAGCTGTAGGATTATCAGGATACTTTGCAAGGAAATCCTGATTGAACTCAATCGCCTTGGGCTTATATCCTTCCTGAAGGACATCTACCAGTATTTCTGAAATTCCGCTGTAATCTTTCAGGGACTCAGGATACTTGTTAAATATTTGACGCAGGAGCTTTAGCCTCTTGAGGCGAATCTCTCTTATATCCTCGCTCAAACGGCTTATCTTATTCTGGGCGTTCGGCTCATTGTAGAGCTGCTGCCTTGCTCTTAGCTGGAGCAGCTGAGAAGCCCTCTGGCCTGCTATCTCAAGCTTATAATTTAGGGCCTTCAGGGATTCAGGCCCATAAGCCTCAATCTGCTTTTCTGCCTTGTCGAAGAGATTAGCCTGAATATAAGCCTCGATAAGCAGCTCATTGCTTCTCTCGTTCTCACCCATTACCTGCTCATACCTCTGCACAAGCGATATCGCATTATCCGGAGAGCGGAGCTGGAGGAGAATTTCTGAATAATCGAGCACAGCCTCAGGCCTGCCCTCAAAAACAATATTGTTTTCTATAGCCTTCCCGAGATACTTCTGCCTTGCACCGATAACGCTTTCGCTTTTGAGGATACGCGAAATAAAATAACAGAGCTGAGCATCAGGACTGTTTTGAGCGTCGAATTTATCCTGAGCTTTAACGAGTTTGCGAAGTCCCTTCTCCTGCTCTCCACTGAGGTATTCAAGCATACCCCTCCATTTAATAAGGATTGGGTTTTCCTCAACCATTACAATTTCTTTAATGTTTTTGGTTGCCTCTTCCAGAGATGCGAGAAGATTTTCTCTCTTTTCGCCTTCGGTATGCCTTGCCTTTTCAGAATAATAATTAGCGAGAAGGTTGTTCAAAACAAGAATATTGTTGTTGTTGCGGGCTTCTTTCGGGCCTGTTGTGTGCTGAGCCTCTGGAAGCTCCAAGGCAGATTTCGCCAACCGAATCGCCTCATCTACCCATTTCACTTTCTCGCCGGAAAGGCAGTATTTCATATAGTTAATCATAGAGGCACGGAACACATAATCGTAATCTTCCGGCTCTTTCTCAACAGCATCGTTAATAAGCTTTACGGCCTTATCTATATCAAGCGGGTTTTTATAATAGAAGCCGGCCATAACGTAATCTATCTCAGCATTATCAGGGAATTTTTCTTTCACCTTCTGATACTGCTCTTCAATGGTTGCCTTTACATCCGCAGAAGTTTTCCCTGATCTGCTCTCAAGTATTTTGAGCTTGAGCATATTCACATACGGCTCGGCCATCTCGGGATTTTTATCGATAGATTCCTGTATGATTGCCTCAGCCCTTTTCACGCTGTCTTCTCGTGCGCCGATAATGCCGGCATTATCTTCAATTTCCCCCTGGAGCAGCTCTGCGTGGGCGAGATGCCAGAATGCATCGAAATTATTCGGCTCAAGCTTTAGAAGCATATTCATAAACTTCTTGGCATCATCCACTTCTTTCTGGGTATCAGTTGCGCTTCCAGATTTTGCAATCTCAAGAGATGCCCTGCCTCGTGCGAGCACTACGAATGGGTCCGGCTCCATATTTTTCTCATCATATAGCAAGAGAAGCTCGTCTGAGATTTCCTTTACTTCATTCCAAGAATTGGCCCTTCCCATATCGGCAAGTTCATAGCTGAAATCGAGCATTTTAAGGCGTGCTTCGATATTCTTTGGGTCAGTAGCTGCAATTTTATCAAAGATGCCAAGAGCCTTTCGCCATTTCGGCTCTTTCGGTTCAATCCCCGCGGCGGGGTCGCCCGGGTCTTCAATCATAGCAATCTCTGCGAGCTTGAAGAGTATATCTACTTTGTCCAGCCCTTCTGAGAAATGATAGGCCTTACCGTATAGTTCTTCAGCCTGCTTATACTGTTTATTTTCGAGCGCAGTCTGAGCCTCAACAATAAACTTTTGAGGGTCTCTTCCGCTTTTATACCAAAGATAAAACGTACCGGCACCAATTACGCCAAGCAGCAGCAAACCGGCAATTGCTACCTTAATATTTAATCTTATTTTTTTCTTTTTCTTTGCCATATCAATCCCTGAATGAAATAATCAATCCAAATCGGGCCAGTGGTTCTTATCAAGCTCCTCTACAACAAAGCTCATCAGGCCTTGAGAAGCCTTATCTATCTCGCTTTTTGTTGGATGAGAGCTTTTCCCGTTAAATCGCCACTCTATCTTAGCAAAGTATGAGTATTTACCAAATAAATTCGTGGCCATTATATTTCTCGCCTCAGTTCTGTTAGATGCAAATTCCCCGTTTACCTTCAGCAGATAGCACACGTAAAACGGTTTTGAGCCCCGCCAGATGCTGTCTGCCTTGCTGACAAATTCAACCATTCTGTAGCTCTGGCTGGTATTCTGCTGGTCTGATGAGAGTAAATTCAATTGTCCTTCACGGTAACCTTTAACCACATTCCCTGCACCGAAATAGCATTCCTCCGGCACATGAGGTATCCGATCGTTAATTCCTGTGTAATAAGTGATAAAAAGCGAGCAAAATTTCGTAGGAGAATCTGAAGGTGCCTCAGTATTCTCAATTTCCCAGATAATGTAATCTGTAGTACCGAGCTCTTTTTCAATTTCTTTGTTTTCAATTTTTCTTTTCTTACGAACAACATACCCTTTTTTACCATCAATGTTCAGCTCGTCAAGAGAATTTTTCAGCTCAATCGGCTGTTTCTGAAGGTAGATGCCGAGATTGTCTATTATAATCCTTTTTCCTGCGGCCAATCCGCCGAGGATAATTACAAGAAGCAGAAATACAACATTTGATTTATTAAGCTTCATCTCTTTCTCCTCACTACCTTGGGAGAATCATCTTCTTTTTGCTTTTGTTCTTCACCTTCCTGTTCGAAGAGATTGTTCATAAACCAGTCAACGAGCCAGTAGAAGAAAAGAGCTATCGGAAGCATCATCATACCGAGCATATTGTGGTATATGCCCTTTGCATACTGCTGCCCGATATAGATATATATGAAGGCTGTTATTGTTACCCTGATTATGTTGCACAAAATAGCGATCGGAATTATAGATGCAATGAGCGTTGCTTTCTGCCATATCGGTCTGCTGTGAATATAGGCCATAGCCACACCGAGAGCAAGAAAGGCCATCATAAGCCTCATTCCGCTGCAGGCATCTGCCACGTTCAAAGCAGTTTCAAGAGGCACGCCTTTGTAGGTAACCTCAATTATCACACCTCTGACAGTTGCATCTATTTCCGGTATGGCATTGAGAAAAGCTGTTGTAACCTGAGAGGCTATCATCCTCATCGGCATTGTGAGCTCTCTGTAAAGCCTCGTAGGGATCGGAACAGCAAAGATCAAAAAAGCCACAGGCAGCCATAGATGATAAATCATCCGCCAGCCGCAGACAGCGAGAACTACAGCGCCTAATGCCGCTATCATAAGGACAGGCTCGCCGTAAGCGTATCTTATTTGCACTATATTGAAGATATATACTGTAAGTA
The DNA here is from genome assembly GCF_002117005.1 of Sedimentisphaera salicampi. NCBI lineage: Bacteria > Pseudomonadati > Planctomycetota > Phycisphaerae > Sedimentisphaerales > Sedimentisphaeraceae > Sedimentisphaera > Sedimentisphaera salicampi. Next base: position 3,106,525 of record NZ_CP021023.1, on the reverse strand, counting down.
TAGCAGCCAGCGTCAAAACACCGATAAAAGAAGGCGAAGCCTTTTTGGAAAGCAGCTCTTCCTTTCTCTGATTGATCAGGTATAAACTGAAAAGCGGAATCAAAAACCCATGAGACCAGCTCGGGTCCTTCATCCATACCCGAACCATATCTTCAATATTGTTCCAGAAAAGCAGAACAAAAAGCACAGCAAGGACAGCCGTCTTCAGATAAAAGAGGCTCCCCAAAGATGCCCATGTGTATTTAACTTTTTCTGTCATCAGTTTTAAAATCAGCCTTAAAATTACCTGTTGTAATTGTAATCGTAATCATATTCACCTGTACGGTATATTCTGCTGTAATCGAAGCTGAAGCCGTAGTTTGCAGTGAAGGCATTTCTGAGCACGTAGAGCCAATAGCTAACGTCGCTTGTACCTACGTTAATCGTATCATCGCGTTTGATGTAGAAGTCCGGCTGCTGGCCACTTGCAATCTTATCGAGATTAACCATAACAATTTCTTCGTGGTCCTGGCCGATACGCCTTCTAACCTCGACATTCTCCGGCTCTGCAAGCTGTCCAAGCCCGCCTGCAGCAGCTACAGCCTGCATAAGCGTCATAGGCCTTCCGCTGAGAGTAATGTATCCTGGCTGATTAACATTTCCCATAACAACGCATTCGCCGATCCTGTCTGAAGGCACTGTGATCACATCGCCCGGCTTTATCACGATATTGTATCGCGGGTCTCCTTTGCGAAGAGCCTTCCAAGGGACTTCAATAACCCGCACCATATATCTCACAGGATTCTCCTGATCTTCAACATACCCTTCAGGGAGTGAATCCCGAACGCTTTCGTCCGATTCTGTCTGCTGCTGGTCCTGAGATTGCGTATCAGTTTGCTCCTGCTGTTCACCAACGACCACTTCAGTTTCCTTTTCTTCACCTGAAGCATCCTTCTCCACAGGCACCCATCGGCCGTTCTTGAAGACCCATTCTATATTCTCAGAACTGCCGTCGCCCTCAGCGAATGAAAGCACGGGCAGCTCGGCCGGAGCGATAAGCCTCAAGAGCTCTTCTTCGGCCTTTTGGAAGTCTATTTCTTCCTCTTCCACCTTCTTTTCCCTGCGTGAACGATATGAAACTCCCGGTATCTCTACTCCCGGCGGTGCGTACTGTGTCTCGGCACGCTGAGCAATCTCATCTTCTGAAAGCTGGCGTGTAATGTAGATATTCGTAACATTGAACTCATTACATCCGCCTGCCGTTGCAAGGGCATCAAGCAATCTGAAATCTCCGCCCCTTGGAACAAGATAACGCCCCCCTGCCACATTCGAGAGAAGGCCGGTTCCAAGGATAGAGAAAGACCTGTAATCAGAAGAAACAAGCGAGACCTTCACGACAGGAGTTTTTAATATATCCGGGGACAAGATCTGCTTGAGCTCAGATTCAAGCTCGTGCTCTGTGTAACCTTCCGCCTCCACGACACCAATCTCGGGAATAGAGATTCTGCCGCTCTCTGAAACGGTTAAGTCTTCAATGTAAGGAGAGTTTTCCTGAAGCAGCTCGTATATATTTACCCGCACGACATCTCCGGGATGAAGCGAATAATCGTCCATATAAGTTACCACATCCTCAGGTTTGGGGGGTTCGGGCTGAACAAACCTTTCAGGCTCTTCCTCGGCAAGCCCAAGAGAATCAAGTATTACATGCTGTACAGGAACAGGCCTGAACCTTCCTATCTGGGTTGGATCCCAAAACTTATTACGGCAACCGCCTGAAAAAAGTAATCCAAGAGCAACCGCTGAGAAAATCAACGCCTTTCTATGCATCATAAACCTTTAACATAATATATCATAAAAGCGAACAAGAGCTAATCACTCTTCTAAACAAATTTTACACCTCAAGACCGTCAAAACGGTGAGTGCGGGATTATGGCAAAAATTACTTGTATTGTCAATTTAATTTTATTCATCAGTAAAAACCTGCCGTAAAGCAGTATGTTTATTTCCTTGCGATCTACTGCCGGCTCAAAAGGCTCTTCTGCATTTAATCCTGAAAAAAGGCGAATAAACAATCATTCAGCCGGCTTTTAAGCTTTTTGAAAAGATTTCTTCAGAATACGTAAAAAATACTGACTGCCCGCAAAATTTTGCCGAAGTTTTCAGCAGAAGAGATTAAATTTCAGGTTATTATATGGTTTTGCCGCTCAGACTTAAGAAAAAATTGCTGCTGCGGGAATCTAAAATCAAAATTATATGCAAATTTTAAATTCTATGAATATAATCATCGTCAAAGACTCATTTTAACTAACAGCCGAGTGAGAGCAGAATGGATTTTTTCAGGTTTCTACAGACAATTATGTTTTGCATTTGCATTGCGGGGGGATTTTTATTCCTTTCTTTGAGCTATGCTGCGCCTGAGATAGAACTTTATTTCCAAAACCGGCAAACACTTATCGAAACAGAGAAAATGATTGAAAAGCTTCGTGAGAAAAAATTTATTTGCCAGTCCCAGATGGAGATGCTCAAAAGAGATCCTAAACTTTTGCAGATTTTTCATGATAAGATGTTTAACGTATATAAAAAGGCGAGCCCATACCCTGAACCAAGCGAACAGGACAGCCGGAAAGCTGAGCTGATACTCAAAGAGCTTGGAGACATAAAAACAGAAGACAAGAGCCGCTGGGAGTGGCTGAAATTTGCAGGCAAAGGGCAAAACCGCAAACTCCTGTTTATTTGCGGGGCCTTGCTGATTGTAACGGCCTTCACATTTTTAGGCGGATTCAATCCCCACTCTAACCCGAATCTCGGAAGCCAAGATAAACTTTCCAGCGGAAAAGAAGAGGAGTTCGCCGAATGAATAATGAGAAAAAATTGGAGCTTCTCGCCCCTGCGGGAAATTTTGACTGCCTTAAATCAGCTGTAAGTGCAGGAGCGGATGCAGTTTATCTCGGACTTGAAACACTCAACGCGAGAAGAGGAGCAGGAAATTTCAGCTCAGAGCAGCTGAAAGAAGCTGCCCGCTTCGCACGCTGTGAGGGAGTGAAAACATATCTCACGCTCAACACGCACATATCATTCAGAGAAACAGGGCAGGCAGCAAGGGCTTTAGAGCTTGCAGCAGAAGCAGGAATAGAAGCAGTTCTGATAACTGATCCGATGTTTATTGAACTGGCGGGGAGCTTCCCGGAACTTGACTTTCATTTCAGCACACAGGCAGGAATTGAAAATTCTATGGGCGTTCAATTTGCAAGCAGAGCAGGAATAAAAAGAGCGGTGCTTGCAAGAGAGCTCAGCGAGGAGGAAATAAAAGCCGCCTCAAGGATGGATTCAGTGGAAACAGAAGTGTTTGTTCAGGGAGCGATGTGTTTCTGCGTTTCGGGCAGATGCCTTCTTAGCAGCTGGGGCGGCGGACGCAGCGGAAACAGAGGAACGTGCACAAGCCCCTGCAGGGTACTCTGGAAAGATTCGAGGGGGGCTGAAGCACCTCGCCTTTCAATGCACGATTTGAGCCTTATTGAAAGGCCTGAAGAAATCAAGAAGGCAGGAGTAAGCTGCATAAAAATAGAGGGGCGTCTTAAAAAGCCTGAATGGGTTTACAAAACGGTACAGCTTTTCAGAAGGGCCTTGGATGGAGAGGCTGAGGCTTCAATCCATAACGAGCTTTCTGATTACACCGGAAGGAAGCAGACTGCCGGCTATTTCGACGGGCAAAGAATAAAACTCTGCGGAGGCAGCGGCAGGATTTCGAGCGAGGCCGGCAAAGATCTGGAAAATAAAGAAGATTCTGCAAGCGGTACCGAAAAGGGCAAAGAATTTTTCACAGTATCAGTGTCCACAACGAACGGGAAATTTGAAGCAGAGGTCCGAATCAGCGAAGAAGAGAAGGAGATAATACATTTGCCGCTTACGGCAGTAAAAAAAGCTAAGCGGGGAGTAAACGCGGAGAACATTGCCTATCTGCTTGCGACACAGAATTATCAGAACGCAGAATTTGCCGGGATTGAATTCGATGAACCCGAAAGGCTCTATTCAAAAAAAACAGCAAACTCGCTCGCCGATGAGCTGAGCAGAATTTTCCATCAAAGACAGAAAAAAGCCCACGATTCTACAATTCGTATCCCTCTAAGACAGCAGGCAAAAGACACAATTAAAGCCTCCCAGCGAAACAAAGAGAACAAATTCCCCCTCACCCGCGAGGCTAAGGTGAACTCTGTTCGGGCAGATTACCCCTGCGCAAAGCAGGTAGCGGGGAGCCTTTACACATTTGAGCAGGTGGTGGTGGAGAATTTGGAGCTCGGAAAATTATCCTCGCTTCGTAAAAATTGGCTCGCAGCCCTGCCGCAAGTATTTTACGAAGACAGAATAGAATATTTCAAAACTCTTGCTGAAAAGGCCAGGGATAACGGGATTACCTTGGAAGTGAACAGCTGGGCGGGGGTTGAGATTGCTCTTCAGGCCGGCGCTGAATTTACCGCAGGTCCCGGGCTTATGATACTCAATCATACAGCAGCAAAAGCTCTGAAAAATCTTGGAGCAAAAGAGGCAATGATAAGCATAGAGGCAGACAAAAAGAAGATCCGAGAGCTTTCAGAGGCGAGTCCCCTGCCGCTTTCGCTTACAGTTTGCGGCTTCCCATGCCTTGGCATTACCCGAGCGAAAATTGATGAAAAGGCTCTGGAAGGCCAAACTTTGGAGGATGAAAGGGGGATCAGGCTGAAGCTCGAACCTTCAAATGAAAACACAATACTCAGATCTCAGGATGCATACTCAATTCTCGGCAGCGATGAGAGAGGTATAAAGGTAAGAAGATTATGCGCAGACCTTGCAGGCATCAAAGACCCTGCAAAACTGAAAGATGCAGCTAACCGACTGAGAAAAGGCCTGCCCTTCACAAAGAAAAAGTCCTTCCAGTTCAATTTTCAAAGAAACCTTACCTGAACAAACTCGCAATCAAAGAAGCTTTTCGCCTTTGTTTTTGCGTACCTGTTCAATCATTTCCTTGATATCGCCGCATTTTTCTCTTGGGCAGATAAAGGTTACATCATCAGTATGGGCAACCACCATATTCTCAACGCCTATGCCTGCAATGGTATGCCCATCTTCCTGATTGATAATAATGTTATTTGAGCAGTTAATGAGCTCAGGCTCACTTCCCGAGAGTGCGTTATTATCGCTGTCCTGATTTATTACCTGCATCAGGGCGTCGTAAGAGCCCATATCAATCCAGCTGCAGTCGAGCTTGATAGAATAAACCGATGGACTCTTTTCCATAACAGCATAATCAATGCTTATTTTGGGCACTTCCTTGAAACGCTCTTCGATTACTTCGTCCTGCCTCTTTGAGCCTATCTTTTTCTGAATTTTCTTAAGCGGCTTCTTGCAGTCTGGGAGGTAGTGATAAAGGCTGCTGAGGATAGCCTGCGTTTTCCATACAAACATCCCTGAATTCCAGAGATAATTTCCGCTTTCCAGATAGTCCTCAGCCTTGACTGCATCGGGCTTCTCCTTAAAGCTTTCCACTTTGTAAACCTCGCTGCCGTCATATGCGGTTCTCTTGCCCAGCCTGATATAACCGTACTGAGTGCTTGGGTATGCAGGCTTGATTCCGAAAGTGATAAGATTTTCCGGATTATCGTTGACAAACTGAACAGCCTCACCGAGAGTTTGGGCAAATTTATCCTCCGGTTCTATGATGTGGTCTGCTGTAACGACTGTCATAGATGAATCTGCATCTTTATCTGCAATGAATGATGCAGCCAGCCCCACCGCACCTGCTGTATTTCGCATATACGGCTCGCCTATAATGTTCTTCTTCGGGACTTCCGGAAGAATCTTCTTTACCTTCTTCGTATGTGCATCGTTTGTTTGGACGAAAATCTTCTTGGGCTCGAAAACCGGCAGGAGCCTTTCAAAAGCCTTCCTCAGAAGGGTTTCGCCTCCGAAAATATCAATAATCTGCTTAGGCCTGTCCTTTCGGCTTAAGGGCCAAAGCCTCGTTCCTGAACCTCCCGCCATAATTACTGCATAATCCATCATTCTCTCCAGTAAGATAGAACCAAAAAAGCCCGCAACAAATGCGGGCTTAAATATCAGTATTATTCAGATTCCTTACTGCTCAGTAAATTGTACACTTCTTCAGCATCCTGAGCGTCCTGAAGCTTCTGCCTGAAATCTCCATCAAGCATAAGCCGGCTGATTTTTGCAAGAGCCTGAATATGCGGACCCGTCTGGCCAGCAGGAGAAACAAGCAAAATAACAATACTTACAGGCTTGTTATCTATGCTGTCGAAATCAATTTCTGAGCTGGCAATACCCATTGCCATTATCAGCTCGTTCACACCTTTGCTCTTCCCGTGCGGGATAGCTATTCCCTGCCCGATACCTGTGCTTCGGGTCATTTCTCGGGTCATTACCTTGTCTAAAACATCATCACGGTCTGTAAGCAGGCCGTTTTCGTTGAGCTTGTCTATAAGCTCTTCAATTACATCATCCTTCTCAGCCGACTTTAAAGGCACTATAATTGATGATTTTTTCAGTATCTGTGAGATTAGCATTCTTTTTTTCCGTTTTTAATAAAACAATAGCTGTTTGATACAACCATCAGATAATTCTAATGCTTTCCCAAAGCTTTTCAAGCTTTTTCAAAAAACGATAAAAGCTTAATACGCAATTCGGCAATATGTTAGGCTAAACTGAAAACCGAAATTCTGCAAGAATTAGGGGAGCTGGGCAGGAGTCTTTTGTTGCAGAATCGGCAGCATTTTGTAGAATAATCAGTAAACTTTGCAGAGAAAATAAATGGAAAGAGCATTTTTCAGAAATAAACACAGAATTTCAGATAATCTGCAGTTCAGAGAGATAATAAGAAGCGGCCGACGGGAATGCACGAGCCTTGTGAATGTTTACGCTGCGCCGAACGGGCTTGACCACTCCCGTCTCGGTGTATCTGTCGGCAAGAGATTCGGAAAAGCATTCGAGCGAAATCATCTCAAGCGTCTTGCGAGGGAATCATTTCGCCTGAATCGGCACAAACTACTTGTCCCCTGCGATATTGTTATCCTTTTCAGTAGAAGGCTCTCCAGTTCCAAGGCTGATGTTATGAAAATCAGGCAGCAGCAAATCGGAAGATGCGTTGATAAAGCCTTTGATAAATTTAACGCTGCTATGAGCGAAGGGCAGAGGTAAGGCAATGATTATCTTCTGAAGCGTTTTAGAAGCATATATAAAACTTTAAGGCTGAAATTATGAAAACTGAGATGAAACTTTTTTTCAAAACAGAGATTTTCTCCTGCCCCCATTTGCTTGGAGCCTTTTATGCTTCATAAACCGGAGATGATCTTCAGGCAACTCAAAAGGTTTTTCAGCAAAAGCCGCTGGCTTGTTCAGCTTTTGGGTCTAAATTATGTATCTAAAGACAGCGAAAAACGCGGGCTTGTGCTCGTTCAGATTGATGCGGTTTCCAGAAAGCAGTTCGAGAGGGCGCTCAGCACAGGAAAAATGCCCTTTGTTAAGAGCCTTATTGAAAGCCAGCATTACAAAATGTGGAATCATTATTCAGGTATGCCCTGCGCAACGCCCGGGGCTCAGGGAGAGCTTTTTTACGGGGTTAAATGCTGCGTCCCTTCCTTTTCGTTTTATGACAGGCAAACAGAGCGGGTATTTGCGATGTTTAATCCTGCTGAAGCAAGAGAAATCCAATCCCGCCTTGAAGAACAGGGGAAAGGGCTTTTCGAAGGCGGCAGCGCATACTCAAACATATTCACCGGCTCTGCAAGTGAGCCGCATTTCTGTATTGCCGATCTCCGGCTCTCAGAGGTTTTCAAACTCCGCAGAACAATCCGCTTTCTGGCGGCAGTAGTTTTCCACTCATTCAGTCTTTTGAGGGTTGCGGGGCTTCTGGTTGTGGAATTCAGCCTCGCTCTAATTGATTTCTTCCGCGGCCTCACTGCCGGGGAAAATCTCTGGAAGGAGCTTAAATTTGTCCCCTCACGGGTTGGGCTGTGCGTCCTTCTGCGTGAGATAATCATAATATCTTCGAAGCTTGATATGACTCGGGGCCTGCCGATAATTCAGCTCAACCTGATCGGCTACCATGAGCAGTCTCACAGGCGCGGTGCGAGCTCAAAATTCGCCCTCTGGACTCTAAAGGGTATAGACAATTCCATCAAGCGAATCTGGAAAAGCTCCATCAAAGCAGAAAAGGAATATGACTTCTGGATATACTCTGACCACGGACAAGTGGACAGCTTGTCTTATGAGGGGTATTTCGGTGAATCCATTCAAGAAACGGTACGTGCTGCGCTTGCCCCTGGAGGCGGGGTTTCAAGAGAGGGCAAAAACAATAAACGACTCACATTTCTAAACCGGCTCGGCTGGCGGCTTAACAAAAGAAAGCCTGAACAGCCAGAACAAACCAAAGAAAATTCGGAGATTATCGTTACCGATATTGCTCCTGAGGCTAATGTCTATCTGCCGGAGAAAATGAAAAATCAAAAAAGACAAGCAGCGGAGAAACTGATTAGGACAGGCAAAATTCCGCTTATTTTCTTTTGTGATGACGATAAAGTTATAGCGAAAAATTCAGATGGAGAGTTTGAAATTACGCCGGGCAGCAGGGAATTTTTTGATAATGATTTTGTTCCCGATGAGATTGCTGAGGATTTTATAAATAAATGCAGAAGCGATAATGCAGGCGATCTTGTGATATCAGGCTATCAGGGCAGAACCCTGCCTTACTTCACTTTTAAGAAAGAAAACGGCTCTCACGGCGGGATCCATGAAGAGGAGTACACCGGTTTTGTTCTCGCTCCGGAAAATGATCCCTTCAGAATGCAGAGCAGAAGCTATCTCCGCCCGCTTGATTTAAGAAAGGCTGCATTTGAAGTGCTCGGAAAGACAGAAACCCTTGGCGGGGAAAGCATAAAAAAGGTTGAATCCAGGCAGCCGGATGTTTTCAGGGTGATGACTTATAACGTTCACAGCTGCGTAGGGATGGACGGGAAGCTCTCCCCGCTTCGGATAGCACGCGTACTTGAACAGTACGACCCGGATATAGTCTGCCTCCAGGAACTTGACCTCGGGCGTGAGAAAACAGGGCAAAAAGACCAGACCAAAATCATAGCAGAGATCCTTGAAATGGATCACTTCTTCCTACCCGCCTTGGAATACGAAGAGGAGCAGTACGGAGATGCGATTCTTAGCCGCTTCCCCATGAAACTGCTCAAGGCAGACCTGCTCCCGGGGGTTTACAGCAGATACGATAAAGAACCCAGAGGGGCACTGCTCGCTGAGATTGAAATATCGGGAAGGAAAATTCAGTTAGTTAATACCCATCTGGGGCTTACGGGGAAAAATCAAAATTCTCAGATTGATGCCCTTTTGGGTGAAAGCTGGGAAGCGGGATCTGGAAGCACCGAGAATTATCTTTTATGCGGGGATTTCAATTTCGATTCGCGCAGTAGTCTTTACAGGAAATGTTCGGAAACCTTCAAAGAAGCCGTGCCGGACAGCCCGCCATACAACACATACTGCGGGAGGCATCCTTTTCTTAGAATAGACCACATCTTCTATAAAGGCAAGCTCAAGCCCGTTAAATGCTCAGCGGGAGACTCTGATCTGGACAGAATAGCATCAGACCACAGGCCTCTTATAGCAGATTTCAAGTTTTCCGACTGACAAACTGCTACTGCTGGAGAGTTTGCCTGTAGAGACGGACATACTGCTCGCCTGCAGCGTGGATTGAATAATGGTTTGCGATATTCTCAGCTTCATGGCACATGGAGCGATACAATTCAGGAGAGGAATAGATTTTGTTGATGCAGTCGGCGTAGATTTTAGGATTCTGCGAACGAACAAGCAGGCCATTTTGCTTTATGAGCTCCTCGCTGCCTTGGCAGTCGCTGGAAACAATCGGCATTCCAGTTGAGATCGCCTCCAGCACAGAATTGCTCATGCCCTCATTCTCACTGCACATAAGATATATATGATTTTCGCTGTACACCTCTGCGAGCCTGCTGTGGTCAACGGCTCCGAGAAAATTTACCCTGTTATGCAGTTTCCTTTCGGCGGTAAGCCTTTTTAGCTCTGTGGTAAGCTCACCTGTGCCTGCAATATTCAGCTCGGCATCCACGCCCATCTGCACAAGAAGCGAAAGAGACTCAATCGCTATATCCACGCGCTTTCGATGAGTGAGCCTTGCAACCATAAGAAGCTTTAATCTGGATGAATTAAAGGCCCTCTCTGCAGGCGGGAAAAGGTCTCTGTCAACGCCGTTTGGAATAACTTCAATCGGCGAGGAGCTGTAAAACTTTTCGGCAAGGGTTTTGAGCCCCTTGCTGTTCGCTGCGATTCTGTCCGCAGAGCCCCAGATACGCTTGAACAATCCTGACAGCAGGATATAGTCTAGACCAAGGGAGCTGTTGTAGCCGGGCACATCTGAACCTCGAAGCGAGATAATATATCCAAGCTTGCTGCGTCTCTGCCAAGCGGGAAGGCCTGAGGGAAATGCAAAAAAGCAGTGAGAGAGGTCGTAGCTGCCCTTTTCTATCATATCCTTATGAACCGACCCTGCCCTCCAGAGCCACTGAACAACCTCCTTCTTTCGCCATTTATGAAGCTCTTTTTTCTCTATGCCCACCTTAACCAAACGTATATTTTCGCTGAAAGCCTCCTCACTTACCCCACTTCCGGCAAAGGAAGTTAGAAGGTCTGCCTGTATATCATCCCTTGCCGAGAACGCCTTGAGCAGATTGCGGTTTGCTATTCCCGCCCCGCCGCCGAGAGGCGGATACTCATAATTTATCATTAAAAGCTTTATCTTTTTCATAACCGCGCCGCAATACCAAATAAATTTCCAGAAGCCGCTGATGATTATGATATTTCAAAAACCGCAAATATGACAGAACTTTTTTGCGTTTCTGCAGTATGAGGGCGGAAAGCAAAAATATTATGCAAAATTTTGACTTCTGAGCGGGCAAAAGATATGGAAAAATTTTCAAATTTTTGTATAATCTCGCAGATTTTGCTGTATAAGTCTTGACCAGACGCGTAAAACACTGTAACCAGCTTGGCAAAGGGAAATATAAGTGCCTAAACGAGAAGATATTAAGAAGATTCTGATAATCGGCTCCGGCCCGATTGTAATCGGGCAGGGATGTGAGTTTGACTATTCCGGTGCGCAGGCCTGCAAGGTTCTCAAACAGGAGGGCTTTGAGGTGGTGCTGGTAAACAGCAACCCTGCTACGATTATGACAGATCCTGAAATGGCGGACAAAACCTATATTGAGCCGATTACGGCTGAGATAGTAGAAAAAATTATTGAGGCTGAAAGGCCGGACAGCATCCTTCCTACCCTCGGCGGGCAGACAGGTCTGAATACTGCTGTTGAGGTGGCCGAGAGAGGCGTTCTTGAGAAGTACGGCGTTAAGATGATCGGCGCCAACCTCGAAACCATCCAGAAAGCCGAAGAGAGGGATCTATTCAAAAAGACAATCGAGCAGATTGGACTTGAAGTTCCTCAGAGCGGCTACGCCCACAGCTGGGAAGAAGCACATGAGATCGTAGAGCGGATTAAATTTCCGGCGATTATCAGGGCTTCCTTCACCCTCGGCGGTATGGGCGGAAACATAGCCTACAATATGGAGGAGTATGAGAAGTACTGCAAATGGGGCTTCGACCTGAGCCCGATAAGCGAGGTTCTCGTTGAGGAATCTGTAATCGGCTGGAAGGAATATGAGCTGGAGGTAATGCGGGATAATAAAGACAACGTTGTGATTGTCTGCCCGATAGAAAACCTCGACCCGATGGGAGTTCATACCGGCGACAGCATAACTGTTGCACCGTCTCAAACTCTCACGGACAAGGAATATCAGGCGATGCGTAATGCTGCGATTGATATTATCCGTGCGATTGGCGTTGAGACAGGCGGGTGCAATATACAGTTCTCGGTTAATCCGGATAACGGAAAAATATACGTGATTGAGATGAACCCGCGTGTATCGAGGAGCTCTGCTCTTGCGTCCAAGGCAACAGGCTTTCCTATTGCGAAGATGGCCGCTCTGCTGGCGGTCGGGTACACCCTTGATGAGATCAGCAACGATATAACAAAAGAAACTCCTGCCTGCTTTGAACCCACGATAGATTACTGCGTGGTAAAATACCCCCGCTTTACTTTCGAGAAATTCCCGAAAACAGCCCCGGAGCTTACCGTCCAGATGAAATCAATCGGCGAGGCGATGGCCATAGGGAGAACCTTCAAAGAGGCCTTCCAGAAATCAATACGCTCGCTTGAGATAGAGAGATACAGTCTGGATTCAAAATATATCAATGCTGAAATTTCCGACGATGAGCTTCGTTCAATCCTCAGCGGTATGCGCTGGGATAAGGTATGGTATATTGCCGAAGCTATTCGGAGAGGTTTCAGTATTGAAGAGATCTTCTCTCTTTCCAAGATCGACCGGTGGTATTTGAATAATTTCCGCGAGATTGTAGAAATGGAGAAGAGGCTCAAATCATCAAAGCTCAAAGACCTTTCCATTGAAACTCTTAAACGCTGCAAGGAAATGGGCTTTTCCGATAAGTATCTCGCTGAGATTTACGGAATTTCTCAGCCGGAATTCAGGGCTCGCCGCAAAGAGGCAGGGATACAAAACGTTTACAAGATGGTGGACACCTGCGGGGCAGAATTCGAAGCGCACACACCATATCTTTACGGCACCTATGAGGAGGAATGCGAGGCCTGTCCTACAGAGAGGAAGAAGGTGGTAATCCTCGGAGGCGGCCCTAACCGTATCGGGCAGGGAATCGAATTCGACTACTGCTGCGTGCATGCAGCCTTTGCCCTGAAGGAAATCGGCATTGAAGCGATAATGGTAAACTGCAACCCCGAAACGGTGAGTACAGATTACGACACATCAGACAAGCTGTTCTTCGAGCCGCTTACGTTCGAAGATGTGATGAACATCATAGACAAGGAAAAGCCTTACGGCGTGATAGTTCAGTTCGGCGGCCAAACCCCGCTCAAACTGGCAGATGCCCTCGAGGAAGCGGGGGTAAATATAATCGGAACAGCGCCTGAGGCAATCTCAAGAGCGGAAGACAGGAAACTGTTTAATGCAGTAGTTGAGAAGCTCCAGCTCCAGCAGCCCTTCAGCGGCACTGCCCGAACGTACGAAGAAACGCTCAAGATTGCAGATGAGCTTGGTTATCCCCTGCTGATTCGTCCTTCGTTTGTTCTCGGCGGGCGTGCGATGGAAATCGTGTACGACCAGAACGCCCTTGAGAATTGCGTTAAGAATGCAGTTGAGGCGGCCGGGAAGCACCCGATACTCGTTGACAAATTCCTTGATGATGCCACTGAGCTGGATGTTGATGCGGTCAGCGACGGCGAGGATGTGGTTATAGGCGGAATTATGGAGCATATTGAAGAGGCGGGGATACACTCCGGCGACAGCGCTTGCGTTCTACCGCCGGTATCGCTGGATGAGGATGTGCGGCAGCGGGTAATTCAGCAGACAAAATCGCTCGCTGTTGAGCTTGGCGTATGCGGTCTGATGAATATACAGTTTGCAATAAAGGATAAAGAGATTTACATACTGGAGGTGAATCCAAGGGCTTCAAGAACAGTTCCTTTTGTCAGCAAGAGTATTGGAAGGCCGCTTGCGAAAGTTGCAGCTAAGGTGATGGCTGGTCAGAAGCTCAGAGACCTCGGAATATTCGAGCAGATAGTTCCAAAGCACCATTCGGTGAAAGAAGCGGTGTTCCCGTTCCTCAAATTCCCCGGAGCGGACACCATCCTCGGGCCGGAGATGCTCTCGACTGGCGAGGTGATGGGAATCTGCAACGAATACGGCATGGCCTACGCAAAGGCGCAGCTTGCCTGCAAGAACAAACTGCCCGTTAAGGGGACGATCTGCTTCAGTGTGAAAGACTGGGACAAGCCCAAGGCAGTTGAGCTGGCAAAGCAGCTCGATGAATGCGGCTTCAAGATCACTGCAACCAAAGGCACTTGCGAGGCGATGAGAAAAGCGGGCATTAAAGCCGAGCTGGCAAATAAGGTTAATCAAGCACGCCCGAATATCGTTGATTCGATAATCAATATGGATATAGACCTTGTTATAAATACAACAGTGGGCGAGAAAAGCATTGCAGACTCCTTCGCAATAAGGCGGACAGCTCTGGACAAGGGTATTCCTTACGTTACAACAATGCGTGGAGCAGCAGCAGCAACAAAAGGCATAAAAACCTTATGCACCAAAGAAATGATGGTTAAGAGTATTCAGGAATACTACACAGATTCATAACTAAAAGGATGATAAATTGAAGGCAGTTCTTTTATTAGAAGACGGGACAGTTTTTCACGGCCGAGGCTTCGGGGCGGAATCTTACCGCTGCGGCGAGGTTGTGTTTAATACGAGTATGACAGGTTATCAGGAAATCCTGACAGATCCCTCATACAACGAGCAGATAATCACAATGACCTACCCGCTTATCGGGAACTACGGGACAAACAGCGAAGACTACGAAAGCATAAGAAGCTATGCAAGCGGGTTCATCGTTAAGGAAGCCTGCGACTATCCGAGCAGCTGGAGAAATGAAGCAAGTCTTGATGATTGGCTTAAAACTCAGGGAATCGTAGGGCTTGAGGGGATAGATACTAGAAAGCTCGTGCGCCATATACGCAACAAAGGCGCAATGCGGGGAATTATCTCGCACGGGGAAACTGATGCAGAAAGCCTTAGAAATAAGCTCAGCGAATACCCCGGACTCGTGGGAAGAAATATCGTAAACAGCATCAGCGCTGGCGAGCCTTTTCACTGGGACGAAGGCACACACGATATATACAAGACAGGCTGCAAACTTCCCGAGATTGAGTATAAAGTGGCGGCGTATGACTACGGGATCAAGAGAAACATCCTCAGACTGCTCCGCTCACACGGATTCAGCGTTACTGTTGTGCCAGCTGAGATGCCCGCAGAAGATGTTCTTAAGATGAATCCGGACGGGGTGTTTCTAAGCAACGGCCCAGGCGACCCTGCGGCAGTGAACTGCGGAATTGAAAACGTACGCAAGCTTCTCGGGAAAGTGCCGATGTTTGGAATCTGCCTCGGACAGCAGATTCTCGCTCTCGCACTCGGGGCAAAGAGCTACAAGCTCAAATTCGGACACAGAGGAGCAAATCATCCGGTGAAGAATCTGAAAACAGGGAAAATTGAGATAACAAGCCAAAATCACGGGTTCTGCATAGATCTTGATTCAATTGGCGATAAGGTTGAGGCTACACACATAAACCTAAACGACAATACTCTTGCGGGAATTAAATGTAGAGATTACCCGGCCTTTGCCGTACAGTATCATCCTGAGGCATCGCCCGGACCGCACGATTCGAGATACCTCTTCGAAGACTTCAAAAAGATGATAAGACAGTTCAAGCAGTAGAGAAAGCCTTAAAACTGAAATTCAATTACTGAGGGGTAATTCCCTGAAACTTATACGGATTTTCAGAAAGCCCGGGGCCGGCCTCAGTTAATGCCGGAGATCCCGGGCTTTTTTCACATTTCCCTGATTATAAAACACAATTCATCTCAAGAAATGCGATCATTCTAACTTAATAAATTACAGTTATATGTCTGCATAAAAGTTGTATTGATTTAGTTTTTTATTAAAATGCTCAGCATAATATATCAACATAAAAATTGGAGAAAAGCCTAATGGGTGATACATTAACATACAAAATACTTAAGTCTCACTTAATGGAGGGAAGCCTTGAGAAAGGCAGCCCTGCGGGGATAAGGATAGACCAAACGCTCACTCAAGACGCCACAGGCACAACAGCATACCTGCTGTTCGAATCGATGGGTGCGGGTAGAGTGAAAACCGAGAAAAGCGTGAGCTATATCGACCACAATATGAGCCAGTTCGGCCCGGAAAATCACAACGACCACCTCTACCTTCAGACAGTAGCAGCTAAGAGCGGAGCTTATCACAGCAGAGCAGGCAACGGTATATGCCATCAGGTTCATCTGGAGCGCTTCGGCAGACCCGGGGCAACCCTTCTCGGCAGCGATTCGCACACACCTACCTGCGGCGGGATCGGTATGATAGCAATCGGGGCAGGCGGGCTTGATGTGGCAGTAGCGATGGGCGGCGGGGCATTCTTCCTCACTGCACCGAAAGTAATAGGCGTTAAGCTTACCGGCAAACTCCCCCCGTGGACAGCGAGCAAGGATATTATCCTCAAGCTTTTGAGCATACTCACGACAAAGGGGAATGTGGGCTGCGTGGTAGAATATTTCGGCGAAGGTGTTAAAAATCTAAGCGTCCCGCAGAGGGCCACCGTTACCAATATGGGGGCTGAGCTCGGGGTAACAACGAGCGTATTCCCAAGCGATGAGGTTACAGAGGGCTTTTTGAAGGCACAGAAAAGAGGCAATGATTATCAGCCTCTCGAAACAGATTCTGATGCCGAATACGACAGAATAATAGAGATTGACCTTTCTTCGCTTGAACCTATGGCAGCCTGCCCTTCCTCGCCCGATAATATCAAATCGGTTAAAGAAATTGAGGACACAGAAGTGCAGCAGGTGATTATCGGAAGCTGCACAAACTCCAGCTACACGGACTTGATGATGGCTGCAAAAGTTATGAAGGGCAAAACAATTGCTCCTTTCGTGGAGCTGGGGGTGGCTCCCGGAAGCAGGCAAGTGCTCAATATGCTTGCGAGCAACGGGGCTCTCTCGGATATTATAGCAGCGGGGGCAAGAATCCTCGAATGCGGGTGCGGGCCTTGCATCGGGCAGGGCTTCTCCCCTGCCAACGATACTGCAACAGTGCGCACGTTCAACAGAAATTTCGCAGGAAGAACCGGGACCAAGGGCGACAACGCATATCTTGTCAGCCCGGAGACAGCAGTGGCAGCTGCCCTGACCGGCAAACTCACAGACCCACGAAAGCTTGGAGTTGAGTACCCGGAAATAGAGATGCCCGAGGCCTTCACAATAGATGACAGCCTAATACAGGAACCGCTCGGAAAAGAGGAGGCCAAGAGGTGCGAGGTGCAGAGAGGGCCTACGATTGTGGTCCCGGAGGCGCCGAAATATCTGCCCGAGAAGCTTGAGGGCAATGCACTTCTCAAGTGCGGCGATAAGATTACGACAGACCACATTATGCCTGCGGGGGCTTATCTTAAGTTCCGCTCGAATGTGCCGGAATATGCGAAGGTAGTTTTCAACTGCTTCAATGAAGAAGGCAAACCTACATTCGCAGACAGAGCCCTCAAGCTGAAAAATCAGGGCAAGGCAGGAATTATCATTGCAGGTGAGAGCTACGGCCAGGGTTCTTCAAGAGAACATGCGGCGCTTTGCCCGATGTATCTGGGGGTGAGGGCTGTGATAGCGAAATCAATCGAAAGGATACACAAGGCCAACCTCATCAACTTTGCAATTGTTCCGATAGAGTTTGAAAATCCGGCAGATTACGACGGCATCTCCCAAGAAGATGAGATTGTAATACCGAATCTGCTGGAGGCAGTGAAATCTGAAGACAGCGTGGTAATTGAAAACAAAACCAAGGGCAAAACTCTAACCGGCAAGCTCAATCTCTCGCCCAGAGACAGAGATATCCTGCTCAGCGCCGGCCTTCTTAATTACACAAAAAATCTCAACAAAGAGAGCTGAAAGCCTATGGAAATCGACAAGGAAACGCTTGAAGAAGGCGAAATTTTCTCGCCACGTTTCAATAAAGACGGACTGATCCTCGCAATATGCCAGGAAGAGAAAACCGGTGAGGTGCTGATGGCTGCGTATATGAATGAAGATGCCTTGAGGGAAACCATCGAAACGGGCAGAGCCGTTTTCTACAGCAGGTCTCGCGGTAAACTGTGGCGTAAAGGCGAGCAAAGCGGGCATTTTCAGAGGGTAAAGAGAATATTTACCGACTGCGATCAGGACTGCCTGCTTTTGAAGGTTGAAATAGATCAGGGACAGTGTCATGTGGGGTATAAAAGCTGCTTCTACAGAGAAGTGCTGGATAAACACAGCCTTAAAAAAACCGCCGAGAAGGTTTATGACCCTAAAGAGGCGTACAGTAAAGAAGCAGGGCAATCAGGAAAGCAAAGCTGAAAAATCGCTTTTATTCCAGCAGATATAGGATAGAATACTCGTTTGATTTAATCTAAACGAAAAGGAATGAGTTATGATAAATACAATTCAGGGCGATTTAAGAGCAGACGACTGTAAATTTGCCATAGTGGTAAGCCGTTTTAACGAGTTCATTACCAGCAAACTGCTTGATGGAGCGATAGACTCTCTCAAGAGGCACGGCGCAGACGAATCAGACTGCACGGTGGTTTGGGTGCCCGGGTCTATCGAAATCACCCCTGCTGCAAAAAAGCTTGCAAAGAGCGGCAAATACGATGCTGTGATTTGTATTGGCGCTGTAATCCGCGGGCAAACCCCGCATTTCGATTACGTATGCCAGCAGATATCACGAGGCGTAGGGCAGATTTACTACGATTCGGAAATCCCCGTGATGTTCGGCGTTGTTACAGTTGACAGCATTGAACAGGCGATTGAGCGTGCAGGCACAAAAGCAGGCAACAGCGGCGCAAAGGCTGCTGAAGGGGCTATTGAGATGGTCAACGTTCTCAGGCAAATATAAAGCAATGACAGAGCGTAAGAAATTGCACAGAAAAACAGAGGCCAGAGAGATTGCAATGCAGCTTCTGTTTCAACTTGAACAGCAGAGCCTGCTTATTCAATCCGAAACACCCGGCAAGACTGTGCCTAGCTCGGGCTGGAACAGGAATGAGCTGATTCGGGATTTTGCGGCGCAAAACGCCAGAGATAACTTCACAGCTGAAACAGCGAAAAAATGGGTTTACGGAGTGATTGAAAACCTAAAAACTTGCGATGAAATGGTTGGGACAGTTTTGAAGAAATGGTCTGTTGAGAGGGTTATGCCTTTGGAGAGGGCTGTGATAAGGCTCTGCGTTTATCAGATAATCTTCTGCGATGAAATACCGCCAAAAGTTGCGATAAATGAAGGTGTGGAGATGGCAAAAAAATTCGGCACCTCACACTCCTCAAAATTCGTAAACGGGGTTCTTGATGCAGTTTATAAACGCTACGGTCAAACCGAAGAAAACGAGGCAGCTTATGAGAACAATATCAATACTTAACCAGAAAGGCGGCGTGGGCAAAACCACAACATCTGCAAACGTTGCTGCCTGCCTGGCAGAGAGCGGGAAAAGAACATTGGTTGCGGATATGGATCCGCAGGCACATCTGACGCTTCATTTCGGGATAGATCCAAATGAAATTGAATTCAGCATTTACGAACTGCTAACCGAAAGCTGCGGGCTGGAGGATGCGGCAGAAGAAATTCGTGAAAATCTAACCCTCCTGCCTGCAAATATCGATCTTGTGGGGGCTGAAAGCGAAATATGGGAGGCCGAAAACAGAGAGCAGATTTTAAGCCGCAAACTGGCCGCCTCAGAGCTGAATTTTGATTACGTTATCATAGACTGCCCGCCATCGCTCGGGCTTTTATCACTGAATGCCCTCGCTGCTTCAGATGAGGTGATAATACCGCTTCAGCCGCATTTTCTAGCACTGCAGGGGCTGAGCAAACTGCTTGAAACGGTGGAGATTGTAAGCAGCAGAATCAATCCTGAGCTCAAGGTTCTGGGGGTTCTGCTGTGTATGTTTGATACTAGAACCAGCCTTTCAAAAGAGGTGAAAAACGACATCGCCGAATTTCTTGAGGCAAGCAGAAACAGCGGACATCCGTGGGAAAATGCCAAGGTGATTCCAACCGCTGTTCGAAACAATATAAAGCTCGCTGAAGCCCCGGGATACGGGAAAACAATTTATGAATACGAACCCAACTGCAACGGCGCTATCGACTACCGGATGGTAACAGGCTTTATAACCGGCGAATATATCGATTTTGAAAGAGATTTAGAGGCTTAAATGGCAGATATAAAAGATGTGAAAGTGGTCAAGAACCCATCAGAAGAGTTGAAGGCTGAATGCAGAAACTGGCCTGTATGGGAGTCTCCTGCGAGGGAGTTCGACTGGTTCTACACTGAAACCGAAATGGCTCTGATAATAGAGGGCGAGGTGGAGATATTCAGCCAGGACGGCAAAGAGAGCGTAAAGCTTGAGGCCGGAGATTATGCAGAATTTCCTGAGGGTCTGGAATGCAGATGGAACATTACCAAAGAGCTGAAGAAGCACTATGAATTCAAATAACCCTCCCAAAATAATTAACGAATAAACACCTGTAATAATCGGATAAATTTAATAATGAAGATTCAAGCAGTAAAAGGAACAAGAGATTTTTACCCGCCGCAGATGCGTCTGCACAACTGGATCTTAGAAGGCTGGAAAGAAGTCTCGCTTAGAAACGGCTTCGAGGAATATGACGGCCCAATCTTCGAGCATTTGAAGATGTATGAGCAGAAAAGCGGCGAGGAAATAGCCGAACAGCTCTTCAGTTTTGAAGACCGCGGCGGACGAGGGCTTGCCATACGCCCCGAGATAACACCCACCCTTGCCAGAATGGTCAACCAGAGAATCAACGCCCTGCCAAAGCCGATAAAGTGGTTCAGCGTGCCTCGAGTGTGCAGAGCTGAGAGGCCTCAGAAAGGCAGGCTCAGGGAGTTTTATCAGTGGAATATTGATATTATAGGCGTGGAGGATATTGTTGCCGATGCGGAAGTAATTCTATGCTCTGTAGATTATCTCCGGCAAACCGGGCTCACCGAAAAGGATATCGTAGTAAAAATCTCTTCTCGAAAAATGCTCGGTAAGCTCCTTGAGGCTTGTGAAATAGAGCAGGAACTTCATACCGGCATCTACGCAGCATTAGACAAGAAGGCAAAAATCCCCGAAGATGCCTTCGAGAAGCTGCTCGAGGAGAAATTACCCGATCAGGACAAGCGAGAAAAGCTTCTCGAAATATTTGCAACAAAGCAGCTAAGCGATCTACAGGAGAACCTCCAATACAGCAGCGAAGCAGCAGAAGCTATAGATGAACTTATCAGGCTATTCAGCCTGCTTAAGAGCATGGGCATCAGCGAATACTGCGAATTTGACATTGGAATCGTGCGCGGGCTTGCCTACTATACCGGCACGGTCTTCGAGATACACGACCGCGAGGGTGAGCTTCGGGCAATATGCGGAGGCGGACGCTTCGACAGCCTGCTCAAAGACTTCGGAGGCCCATCAATTCCTGCTACGGGCATGGGCATGGGAGACTGCGTTCTCGAGATTCTGCTCAGAGAAAAGGGAATCATCTCAGAAGAGATGCCAAAGCCTCCAGTAAATTATTTCATCGCTGTGATGGACGATGAACTCGTGGAAACTGCAGCAGGGCTTGCCGCCAAGCTGAGGCTCGCGGGACTTTCTGCGGAATTCTCATACAAAAAGGCCAAGATGAAAAAGCTTATGAAGCAGGCCTCTGAGACCGGCGCCGAGAAATCCATAATCCTCGGGGGTGAATATATCGAGAACAAACAGATCGTTTTGAAAAATATGGAAACTTCCGAGCAGCGAACAGTGGATTACAAACAGTTTTGCGATGAGCTGAAATACAGCGAACCGAATCAGGAAAACTCCGAAAAATAATAAGCCTGCTTGGTTTAATTCTTTATTAAGAAGGCAGGACGAAAAAATCGTTTTTTAACGCAGTTCTTTATATAGAAAGAAATCAGGAGACGAAAAATGCAAGGCTCAATTGGAGACAGATTTCAGCAGCAGACCAAGTATGACAGGAACAAACCTTTAGGAAAAAGGCTGGACTGGGCAGCAAAGCCTGAGACATACAAAAATTATCCAGACTGCAAAACAGCTGCTCTGCCTGCCGCCGAAGGAATTTCTGAAATGAGCCTTCACGAGGCTCTGAAAACAAGACGCAGCGCTCGCAGCTACCCTCCAAGACCTCTTAAGATTAAAGAGCTCTCTTATCTGCTCTGGGCTTCAACCGGCATATCCAGCAGAGCCGAAGGGTTCGAATTCCGCACAGCTCCATCTGCGGGAGCTCTCTACCCAATCGAAACTTACATCGTGATCAACAATGCTGAAAGGCTTAGTCCGGGCGTATATCACTACAACATACAGAAACACTGCCTGGAAGTGCTCAGGGAAGAAGACCTGTCAATTGAAACAGCAAGAGCCGCTCTCGGCCAGAGGATGTGCGCAGAGGCGCCTGCGGTATTTATCTGGACTGCTGTTTTTCAGCGAATGAAATGGAAATACGGTCAGAGGGCTTACAGGTATATATACCTTGATGCAGGGCATATAGCTGAGAATCTTGCCCTTGCTGCTGCAAGCCTCAAGCTTGAGAGCTGCCAGATAGCGGCTATCTTCGATGATCAGGTTAATAATATAATCGGCGTTGACGGCACTGATGAAAGCGCAATATATATGAGCGTTGCTGGATAAGTTAGACAAAGACAACCCTGCAAGCCCAAAAAAATACCCCGCAAACAGCGGGGCATTTTAAGGATACTAAATGTTATATAATTGTGGAGACCGTTTTAATTTGCTAATTGTTTTTCTCAGGGAGCAAGCTCTTCAAGGCCGCTGAAGATTTCTTCAGTTACCCTGAATACCGTACCGTGGCGAGTGCCGGAGGGGAAAGAGACCTGATCGGTTATATCGCTCCAACTGCCCAGATCTTCTGATGCAATCGCACCCATATACCCTTCGGTGTAGGCATCGTAGTAGATTATCCACTGCCCGCCGGCTTTAACAATCGAAGGACCTTCAACCCAGAGCCCTTCGGGAGATATTGGCTCGGAGGCTTCTGAATACGGCCCTTCTGCCGAACTGCTAAATGCAAGACGCAGATTCTTCTGAACGGTTGGGGCTTTTGTTTCATCTTTCACCACCATCACATACTCATCAGAGGTCTTAGCGATGAAAGCATCAATCACGTTGAACCCGGGCTCATAGAAGAGCTGAGTATCGGAATAGGAGCTGAAATCTTTCGTTGTTACGCAGTAAATGCGGTGGTTGTTGTCGTCATCGGGATTGTAGGTTTCGGGGAATGCCCCGTCTATGGTTGTAGCCCAGAAGATAAAATATTCTCCGGACTGCTCGTCGTAAAAGATTTCCGGCGCCCAGCAGTTTTGAGCATTCGGCTCATCAGCCATAACAGGCAGAAAAGTCTGTTCAGACCAGTTTATAAGGTCTTCTGAGTGGGCAATACCTATGCCGTTATCCCACCAGCCTGTTGTCCATACCATATGAAACGTTCCATCTGGTCCTTGGCAAATGCTGGGGTCTCGCATTAGATTACTTCCAACATTTGGAGAAAGCAGAGGCTGACCGCTGTTCAGGGCTGTGAAGTTTTTCCCATTTTCGCTGCCGGCAAGGTGAAGGCCGTTCTCGCCGTTTCCTTTGAAGTAGCTGTAGAGAAATTTGGTTTTATGTGGTTTACTTGTTTGCACAGTGAGAACTGCCGCAGAATACGCGGGCATATTGAATCTCACGGTCTGCCCGCTTAGCCCAACGCCCTTCGTTTCAACTTTAACAGCATCGGGATTTTCCATAGAGTTTGCAGCATACAAATCGCCCGGAGCCACGTATTCCAGATATGCCTCTTCCGGGACAAACGCCCCGTCGATCTCAAATTCCGCGTTTTCCTCATCAGACTGCGGATTAACTATATGCACATAGAGAGTCTGCTCATCTTCTGAAAGAACAGAAGAAATGCTCAGGCCGCTGTCAGGGCCTTCTGTCTGAACGTAGTTAGGTGCATAATGATCCCGCCACAGCTTCATTACAACGTAATTTGGAGCGGGGAACCAGCCTGTATGGTCGAAGTTTATGAAGGCATTATTCCAGCCCGAAGCTGAGGTGTGCCTGAGGAATAGGGCAGGGCCGCCAATCTTAAAGCAGCCGCCGTGCTTTTCGTAAACGTTAAGTATGCCGCCTGCAAAGAGCCCTGTTCTCCAATCGATTGTCTGGAGATTCCACTCAGAGTTGTAAATCTTCATATCAGGGTTTGCAGAGCCAGCAATATAGTTAGAAAGATCAGTTAGAAAATCGTCATAATTCTGCGGGCCTGAGGAAAAGCCCTCTGCTCCTTCATAATGGTGCACACTTATATAATCTATCAATTCAGCGCAGCTGTCGATTATGTCTCTGTTCCAGCCCATATCATAGCTTCCTCCGCCAACAGCGATAAGCTGAATCGGAACACCCAGTTCATCCGCCTTCTGCCTGAGTGCAGGTGCAAAGGCCTGGACCTTATCGATATATGCCGCTGACCCGGCTGCCCAAGTTTCGTTGTCAATCTCCCAGTAGGTTACGTTGTACGGCTCGGGATGTCCGTTCTGTGCACGCACAGCTCCCCATGTTGTGTCTGTGGAACCGTTGCAGTATTCCATCCAGTCCAAAGCATCCTGCAGGTACTGATCTGGGTTGGAATGCTTCCACTGCGCCGGTGCGCCGCAAGCGCTGTCCAAAACACCCGTATTTATCACAAGCAGAGGCTCTGAGCCTATCTCCTCGCACATCCGGATAAATTCATCAGTTCCGTAGGAATTTATATCCTGATCGTCCCACATATTAGCAGGATAAATTTTTCTGGTATGCTGAGGGCCGATCGCATCCTTCCAGAAATACAGCGAGGCAAAGCAGCCTCCCGGCCAACGAATTATAGGAGGATTCAGACCTTCTACTGCTTCAAGCAGGTCCGGGCGGTAGCCGCCGGTGTCAATTGAATCCTGCCCCATCATACTAACCTGATCGATTTTCACTGTTCCGGAGCCCTGCGAGATGATTCGCATAGAGCCGTTCTCTGTAGAAGAAGAGGGCGTAATAGTGAAAGGGAAATCATCCCAGCTTGAATCAGGCGCAGAAATTGCAGCCTCACCCAAAACGGTTTCGCCGTCCATAAATTCAATCTTGAGCCCGTCGGGCATATTACCTTTTACCCAGAGCGAACCGTGATAAGGCTGCTGAGTGAATTTGAAGTTATTCTGCTGGAGCCCTGCCCCGCTGCCTGAAGCAGTGATTTCTGCGCTGAGGCTGTTGTTCAGGGCATCGGAAGAGATTGAGGCATCAATATCGCCATAAAGCTGCCAAGACTCAGCACTGAAGGGCTGAGCAGGCAATACCGGCAGTCCGCTGAATAACACCTCCTCTCCCGGGAGATCAGTAACCTGAATGTTTCTGTATCGAACCTTGGTTGCCCAGCTTCCAACGCCTATCTGACCTGAAGAAAAAGGCGACTCGGAATCTGTAAAATCAAACAGCAGACTTCCATCCAGATACACCTGCCAGCTGCTGCCTTCGCAGCGGATTCGGATATCATACCACTGATCTGTATTTATGCTGCCTGCGGAAGAGACTAAGGTTGATCTGCTCCCGCCTGTTTCTTTTTCTACTGCGTGCTGAGAGTTTTCCCAGCCGCCCAGATTCAGCCAGTATAAATTATCACTGTTTTCGGCTCTGAAGACCACCAAGAAGCCTTCATTGCCTTCGTCTTTTCGTGCCTCGAGTGTTAGCTCATAGTCTGTCCAGCTCTGGTCGCCGAATTCAAAATGAATATCAGTGCCGAGACTGGACTGAATAAGCTCGCCATTATCTTTGCTCCAAGTTCCTGCTCCGTTTTCTGTGAGTTCAAAGCTTCTGTTCCAAATCATTTCGCCCCAGAGCCCGCCGTTTACTGAGTGGTAGATATGCTCAAGGAAATGACCGTAAACATTTTCATCAACAGTATGAAGGACGTTTGAAGTATTTATATAATACGGCTGCTGAGCTTCCTGAATCGAACGGCTGTAAATATTCTCATTGTAGCTCAATGTATCAAGCAGCCAGTCGTGTGCGAGGGCTCTGAGCCCAATAAGAGGTACGCTGAGCAGGTTTATGTCTGCACATACGGCATAATCCTCCATATCCACCTTGCAGTCCATATTGTAATCACCTTCGAGATAGCCCCAAACGCCGCAGGAATCATCCTCCACCCGTACATCAACAGCTCTCGCAGTAAGCCCGTCGTACTGGGAGCTGCTGCTTGAGGCTGAATGCTGAATTGAGGCATTATCCAAGTTTGCCGATGGGTCTGAGATCTGCACGGTTATCTGCTGGGGTATATCCCAGTTTTGGGGAGTAAAGGTTATATCAACAGGCTGGCCGTCTCCGCTGCCGAGCGTTAATCCTTCAGGAGGAACCGCAGTTACAACAACATCCTGTGAAGGAGGTTCTATCATAGCAATGCTGTAGGTATCTGTGGAATTTTCATCATTTCGGAAAAGGACGGTACCTGATTCTGTTTCTGTTACAGAAAACGGCGTGTATGCCATAAATTCGCTTGGAGACAATACAGTATTGCTGAATCTTACATTATCAAAAAAGCCTGTTATATGATCGGTGATATTTCCGTCATACCAGCCGCGCCCTACCGTCCAGCTGTAATCTGAGGCAGCGATTGAATTCTCTGCGGGGGTTTGGGAGGATATATCGAGAGTTCCTGCAGTCTGAAAGCCGCTGCCGTCGGTTTTGTCGCAGTACATAGTAATCGTTTCGCCGTCGCTGGTAACTGCAAGATGATACCAGTTATCGGTTTCTGCGGTAAAATCGGAATCCAATATCCACCGCTGCCCCGCAGAAGTTTCATAATTCAGGCGGAACTGCCCGCCTACCCCGTTTTTCTGCAAGTAGAAATCCGCTTCTGGGTCGCCGTTGGAAGAGCCGTTTCTGCCAATGAGCGTTTCCCAGTCTGAGATATCCTCAAGTTTTGCGGAGATTTCAATTGTCCATGTTTGGGGAGACCATTCATTCAGAGAATAAGCGGTTGTATATCCGTCCTGACCACCATTGCAGTATCCGCAGAGGCCTGTAGGGCTCTCTCCTGCTGCAAATGCAGGGCCGTATGTAGTGTTGTAGCCGAGCAGAACATAGCCGTTTACAGTATCAACACTGCCCCCGGAGGGCATATCAGAAAACGGCAGACCATCTGCTCCATCTTCAAGATCCCATTGTGCGAGAGTTTCAGCCGAAGCATTGGAGAAGAATAATGAACATAAGAAAAATAAACATATTAAATAATTGCGAATTCGCATATCATAACCTCTCATATTCCATTTTTATGATTTGAAGGGATGGCAGATTTGATTAACATAAAATGCACTCCGGCACATACTATATGCCGGAGCGCTTGGATTGTGAATTTGAGTTTTTAGCTCAGTTTTCTCTATTCCCAGTCGCAGGCAGAATATGGAACTCTGCTGCATTTGAGCCAGTCGAGAGCTACAAGAGCAAAATCACTAATGTTAACGCGGCAATCGCCGTTCAGGTCGTATGTGTCCAGGTCGCTTCCTTCCGGAGCAATGCACACATACTCATCCGGTTTGAAATCTACGTACAGATCAGCAACTTCTTCATCGCTCAGTGCATAGCTGTAGATTCTTACATCATCAACACCGCCTTGAATGGCAGGGTTGCCATCGAGGTTGGAGCCGCCAATTCTTATTGGCGCATCAGGATAGCCCAGCGAGCTCATATCAACGCCGGTTTCTTCTACGAAAGCACCGTCTGCGTAGAGTTTTGCTGTTCCATCATCTGGATCGTAGGCTGCTGTCATCATATGCCACTCACCATCGTTATAGGCTACAGGATCATCTGCATTATCAGAATTGAGCCCGGGCCAGCCCAGAGCGTTTTCTATAATGAACCTGCAGTCTTGGCGGTTACCCGTATCGATTCCGAAAAGGAATCCGGAAACTGATGAATTACCCGTCTCAAGCCTTATTATCGGATGTGTCCAGCCGGCAGTTTCATCCATCTTATACCAGCAGCTGAAAGTGAATCCATCATGGTAGAAGTTGTAGTAGTCCTGATTTGGAATCTCAACAAAGTCGCCGTCGTTGAAGAACCATGCGGCATCACCGTCGATGGCTGTCTGTCCTTCAGTGCTTGCATAGTTCGGATCGCCCGGTCCTGCAATTGAATCGTGCACAGTAAGAACGCCGTCGTTGGAAGGAACGCTCGGATAAACATCATTCACAGAATCTTCAAGGTTTCCGTCGAACTTCCAGTGCCCTATCAGACGCGGCATATACCATCTTGCGTAAACCGGATCGGAGGATGTGTCGCCGTTGTAGCAGACGCAGTAAACCTCGCCTTCGTCATCGATAGTACCCCCAGTGATTGTAAGCGTCTGGGTGGTAGTGCCGGAATAAATTCCGCCATCAGAGAGCGGGGTATCTGTCTCGCCGTCAAACCACTGGTATGTCTCGGCTGTGAGAGTTCCTTCTACAGTCAAAGAACAGTTTCCGTTCTCATCTGCAACTGTATTTTCAGGACCGCTTACGAAACCCGGCTTGTGAGACACAGTAGTGAAGCTCCACGTTGGGCTGTAGTAATTGTTCGGATCTCCGGCGGGTTTAGGATTGCCGCTGCCGTCATCAAGACCTTCTTCCACATACCACTCATACTCTGTTCCCTGCTCAAGAAGCAGCGGCCCGTATGAAACGTTCGGATCGCTGTAATCTGAGTGAGTAACGGTGTATGGAGTTTCGATCATATCGCCGCTGCCGTCGCCCTTAGTGTGGTAGATGTAGTGAACGAGGATATCAGGATTAACTGCAGTTTCCTTACCAGGGCCGGCTTTGAAATTAAAGCTTAAAGAAGCCTTGTCGCCGTGGATATTTCCGACAGTTCCATCCTCAGGATGATAAGGCTGAGGATCAGGCTCGTATGCAGAGAGATCAGCTCCGAGAAATTCGGTTGTATCCAGCACTTCGTCGCTGAACCTGATATCATCAAGGTACCCATCAATATGGTCAACGAAATTGCCACCGTACCAGCCGCGGCCGAACGTCCAGTTGAATCCGCTTTGAGCAAGTGCGTTATCAGCTACGCTCTGAGAGGAAATATCAAGCGTGCCCACGTTTACAAATCCCTCACCGTCCATTTTGTCGCAGTACATATTCACAGTCTCACCGTCACTGGTAACTGCAATCCTGTACCACTGATTTATAACCGGAACAAAATCGCTGTCTAATACCCAACGCTCGCCGCCAACGGTCATAAAATCAATGCGGAAAGTATCGTCTTCGCCGTCGTTTGAAAGATAGAAATCTGAGGCCGCATTCCCAGCAGCAGAGCCGTCTCTTCCGATAATAGTATCCCAGCCGTCCATCTCTTCAAGATAAACTGCTACTTCTATAGTCCATACGCTTGGCGACCAAGTAGTGAGCGCCTCGGCTCCTGCATAGCCGTCCTGATGATTGGCATCAACGTTCATACTGAGGCCTTCACCAGAAGGTGTTAGATCAGAATAGGACGCGCCATAATAGCTGTCCCAGCCGTACATAGGATAGCCGGCGACTAAATCGGCAGAATAACCGGAGCCGCTGGCAACGCCTTCCGGCGTGAAAGGCTCGCCGGCAACGCCGTCTTCAAAATCCCAATGGGCAATCGTTGCTGCCGATACAGGCAGTGCTATAACCATTGCCAATGTAATCAATAATGTAATTTTCATATTTCTCATAACAAGCTCTCCTGTTATATTATTAACGTTAATTTAACCAGCATTAGTAAGACCAAGAACAAGCGTCTTCGCTAATACGTCCGCAATCCAGCCATGCACTCATAACTTCTATCATATCAGTTAGATCCACTCGGCAGTCGCCGTTTACATCGTAGCTGATCGGATTGTTCTCATCAGAAACACAAATATACTCATCAGTTTTTATGTCTGTGTAAAGCTGAGCGATCTCTGTTGGAGTGAGCGCGTAGGAATAGATCCTGAAATCGTCCATGAGGCCGTTGTAGTACGGATCAGCTTCCCACTGGCTGTCGCCGATGAGATTATTAGATGGATTGAATGTATTTGGATTAGGAGCCATAGATTCATTCATCACAACCTGTTCACCATCAAGATACAGTCTGCCGGTATCTCCGCCGAGTGTTACGGCAACATGATGCCACTGGCCTGAAGTAATCCAGGTTGAGGTTTCCATAACCGCCTCGCTTGTGCCGTCATTAATTACAAAACGAACTCCGGGATCCCCTCCGGCATCAGGAGACATATACATATAGGTGGAGGTGTCATTTCCAAATCCGAAAATACGCTGCCATTCATCGCCTCCGTTGCGGTAAACCCATGCAGAAATGGTAATATCTTCATAGTTTGCAATGCCTTCCGGAAGCGTTGCATACTGTCCGTATGCGTTGTTCGGGTC
Organism: Sedimentisphaera salicampi; assembly: GCF_002117005.1. Lineage (NCBI taxonomy): Bacteria > Pseudomonadati > Planctomycetota > Phycisphaerae > Sedimentisphaerales > Sedimentisphaeraceae > Sedimentisphaera > Sedimentisphaera salicampi. The sequence continues at coordinate 3,076,347 of NZ_CP021023.1, read as the reverse complement.
TTCGCTGTCGCTGTTGTTGAAGTAAACGCTGTACTGACCAATATTAGCATTAACCACGTTCGGATCTGTTACAGGGAAGTCGAGTCCGTCGTCTGAATCATTTGCCTCGCTGAGGATAGACATATCTGCCCCGCCAGCGACATCCGGAGAAGTTCTGGTTTCCCCGTCGATATTGATTGTTTCGAGCGGATAATGGTGAACGAGCCTGCGTGTAACAAGGCGTCCGGGAGCTTCTTCACTTGTATCAGAACCGGCATAATTCTCCGCAGTGCAGTAGTAGTAGCCTTCTTCAGCAGGTGTAACACCAGTTATTGTAAGAGTATCTGTGGATGTGCCGCTGTACACCGTGTCATCAGAGAGCATAACATCTTCAGTTTCGCCAACTTTATACCACTGATAGCTCACGCCTTCAACATCGCTCATTTCCGTAACAGAGAACACTGCATCTTCGCTTCCGTCGCTGGCAGCAAGCTGATACTGCGGCGAAACATCACTCAGCACAGGAGAAGCAGGTACAGTAGTGTACATTCTTCCCGCACCTTGATACACCGTTGAATCCGCTGCTACCGTATCAATTCTCCAATAGTAATCCGTAGAGTTTTCGATTGTGATGTCGTTGTAAGGAGTGTACTGAGCCGTTGCAAGGTTCTTACCTGCGGTTGAACCGAGCTGGTCGTATGAAGATACGTCGCTGATTGCTGGATCTGCGATATTCGGGTCATCACCGAAATATACGTTATAGTGGTCAACTGTAACTGAAGATTCCGGGGTCCATGTGAGAGTCTGATCCAGAGGAACCAGATCTTGGCCGTATTCAGGCACAGAGCTTCTGATCACAATACCCGCAAGGCTCTCAGGCCCTGTGAGGTTTGTATAAGCTGCTTCATTCGGATTGAGCACCTTGTCGTAAATGCGGAATTCATTTATAGAGCCGTACCATTCGGGGTCGTTCAGATATCCGCCTTTGCCAAGATAGGCAAGCTCATTTGAAATATCGCTGAGATTGTTGTCTTCGGAAAGCTCAGCCGTTCCAACCATCTCTCCATCAAGATAGAAATAAATCTGCTCATCGTCCACAGAGGCAATCATATGATGCTCGACGCCGTCATCATATTCCGTACCGTTCACACCGGTTTCCGTAGCCCATGGGTCGCCTGTGTTGTTAGTACAGATAGCTGCCCTGCTTACATCATCTTCCCGGGCTGACGACATAAAGAAGTAATTTATGCCCATCCATGTAGAATCAGGATTATTACCGCCCAGATATGAAAGTATTGTGTAGCCTGTGTTCCCGCCGGCTGTCGGAGTGTACCACATCTCCATAGTTAGCTCTGAATAGGTGTTTGCAGCAATGCCTGCTGCATCCATCTCAAGCCAGTCGTCTGTACCGTCTAAAAGCAGCTCGCCGCCGGATACATAAGCATCCCCTACAAGGGTGCTGGTAAGACCACCGACCACATCATCAGCATTTTCGTTGAAGGTGTAGCGGTGATTCACTGCTGCTGATGACTTTGTTGACACTATAAGTGCCAGCAAGATCATTAGAATTAAGTTTAATCTGTTCACAATAGAATCTCCTAAAAACATAACATATAATTTTTACTTTTCCGAATATCCACCAAAAGGACATCCGCCATTTTGTTCATAACCTTTTCTCTTTTACTAAACATTTACCGTTAAGCACCTCTCTTTCAAAATTTATTTATTCTAAAAATATCTTCGGTTCTGCAAAAATACACCAGTCGCTTTGGATGCTGTAAATCGGCTCACCTTCTCTATACACTACCTCCGGGTCACCCCCGTCGGTGGTAACGATTGTGAGGAAGCGGTTTTCAGGATTTATTTTGATGTTCAAAGAATCAACTGCACCTTTTGTTGTAACGTTTGTTTTGCTGTATTTGAGCTCGCCGTCTATCAGCACCCAGAAATCTGCGTTGCACTGCTGCCATGACGAATTGCAAATTCCTATTTCAGAGCTGAACGATTCAATCTCTGCCCCCTTAAGCTGACTGCGCAGGGCGTCAAGATCGAAGGTTATCCCGATGTTGGCGTGCATAAATATAGAAGAATTATCGCTTTTTCCGTAATCAACGCCGTCCAATTCAATAGGCCGGCCGTCAAGGAGGTTTAAGTGTTCAGTTATCCCCACGTAGTAATTTCCCATAGTTTCAGGGCACTCTTTGAAGAGATGACCGGAAGAAGAAATAATCTGGCTCTTAGTTCCATTCGGAACAAACACCCCATCAATGAACGGACTTTCCACGCTCCTGAATTTGTTGTCTGAAGTTCGGTCTTTTGCCAAAATTTCAGCATCAAACTCCGCTTTTACCGGATTCAGCTCAACACCTTCAATGCCCGTACCGAAACCGTTACCGCCGGAAACCAAATCCGCCATACCCACATAATCCTGTCCCCTGCGAATCAGGTTTGTTTTGGAATTGATCTGCTTTACAAACATATCCCTGCTAAGCTCAATATCCTTAACCTTACCAAAAGATGACACCACCCTTTTGGCATGGCCCTGGACGACAGAAAAAGTTTGCCTGCTGTTTTTTTCGCCTGCGAGAAGCCTTGTTCTGCCCTTGTGTACGTGAAGCTGCGTGTCGCCGACTGCCTGAACCCCGAATTCCGTGCCTAAATCTACGATCCTTGAGGTTGCGGTATCAACGGTGAACCCAACCGCCTCCGAGGGCACTCTGGCATAGAGGCTGCCGGATTCGATGTAGATCTGATTATCCGATTTGCAGTAAAATTCGCTCGGCGCTTCAATCACCACTGATGCCCCGTAATCAAATTCAATCTCAGCATAGCCTTCTTTGAGAATTATCGGTTCTGCTGAATTAGTAAACACATCGCCTGTCTCAAAATTTCGGCGTGAGCCCTGCCATTCCGCGTTGATAGAGTCCTTCAGTTTCGCCACCGGCTGCTTTGCAGGTAAAAGCTGGGCGTACAAAATTATCAGCAAAAGAGCAGCAACAGATGCGGCTGTTGAGACGAGCATAAATTTATTCACTCTCTGAGCCCCTGCTACCGGCTTAAATTTTTCGGGATTTTCCTTTGTCCTGCATTCACATTCCCTGCAATGCTCAACCTTCGGGGCGAGCTGCTCCTGCGCTGCAAGCTCCTCAAGCACGTTGAACAGCTCATTCGTTTCTTCAGGGCTGTTCAAGGAAGCCAAAGCAATCGCATTGCTTTTTTTTAAGCGTGCAGCAAGCGAATAATAATCAGCAACATAGCTCATCACCTCTTCGCTGCCGGCCATAAGACTGTTTAGGCGCTCTGCCTGCTCAGGGGAGGCTTTGTCTTCCAGAGCTAAATACAGAAGCTGATCAATTTCACTTTTCAGGTATTTATTCATATCTTTAATCTGCTGGAGCAGCCTTCAAACAAGCAAGCAGCTTGCCGTGTATTCTGCTCATAATCTTATACACATTCGTTACTGACAAACCAAGAAGAGATGAAATCTGCCTTGGCTTGAAATCCTGATAGTATCTCAGCTCCACCATTTTCCTTGAACGGGAATTGAGCTTTCTTATGCAGTTTTCAAGCCTTTCCATCCCCTCATCTTTCGTCTGATTCTGCTCTACCATATCAGAAAATTTGTCAAAAAGCTGCTGATCATACTGCACACGGGTATTGGCCTTTTTCTTTCTAAAATCCAGTATCTTAAAATAAGCAATCTGAATCCCCCATGCCACAAAATTGTCTATCGGCTTAGAATCCTCATACTTTTCGAACATGGTCTTCACTGTATCCTGCAGAACATCGTCCGCATCGTGGTAATTTCTAACCATACTGAGGATGTAAGCATATATCCGCACCTGATTTGGTATGAGCAAATCAAGGAAATCATCGCTTGTCTTTTTGCATTCCGTTTTCATATACTGCCCTTAATCTTCTGTAGTTAAGTTTCTCCACAAAAGCAAATTAAGACAAATAATTTAAAAAAATTAAAAATTCAACCATTTTGAATAAATTTCCGTACATTCATTCAAATAATTTAATGCTCCAGCTGCATGCCGCGGATTACATCGCCGTACTGATTTCGGCCGATAAATGAATCTCCGGACATCTCAACTATGCACCTGTCTAAAGCCTCATATTCAGAAGGCCAGCTAATTTTGATAATGTTCCCTGAAAGCTGCCAGCTCGCATCGTCATAGTTTGCAATGCTTCCGCCCGGAAGGAAATCGTATATCTTCTGCCGGCCGTAATTGATGCTCATTCTCCAGCTTCCGATAATATCATCCGGGGACGGACTGGCTTCTTTTGTAGTTTTAGGATTATCCTCGCTCAGCGGCTCCCCAACAACAGGCCATCCGCTTTTGCACCAGTAAATCGGGCGAATCTGCAGGATTCTCTGCTTTTCAAGCTGGAAAGTATCGTATGTATGATGAACCATCCAGCTGCCCTTCTCAGTGGTAAGCACGGAATTATGACCCGGCCCGCGCCAGTGGTCGTTGTTTGCAAGAACGAGAGTTCCGCCGCCTTCAGCGAGCTGCTTGCCGTCGTAATCAAAATACGGCCCGAGCGGTTTTTCCGACCGCCCAACCATAACTCTGTATGTGCTCTCCGCTCCATCGCAGCATAGCCCCCACGATACAAACATATAATACATACCTTTATGCTTCACCATATAAGCCCCTTCAATCGCATGGGAGGGTGTGTTGGGGATCTCCGGAGTGTCCGGCCTTGCTGCCACTGTGGTGATCTCGGGATTATCCTCAAGCGGTTTGCCTGTATCGGGGTCTATCTCAATACCCTTGATCCCGCCCCAGAACGAACCCCAAACCATAAACGCTCTGCCGTCTTCCTGCTGAAAGGCAGCAGGGTCTATAGCATTGAAATCATCTTTTCCCGGATGGGAGTCTATCACAAGCCCAAGATCTTCCCAGCCGTAGTCGGATGAATCAGGATTCAGAGCCTCGCTTCTGGCCACGCCAATCACAGACCGCTGGCTGCCGAATGATGAAACACTGTAATAAACGTAGTATTTATCGTTGAGCTTCACAATATCTGGAGCCCATATCCCTTCAGTCTGCGGGATTGCCTTTTTTGACCATGCAGGAACGGGTTTGTCAAACACAGTGCCCACCTTCTGCCATTCCACAAGATCATTGGAGTGATAAATCGGAAGCCCTTTCCCCGTTGCGAAGATATAGTATGAACCTTGCCCGTCTGAGATTACTGCCGGGTCGGGCATTCCCTGCAACACGCCTTCTTTTGCATACAAATTCCCTGCTGCAGCAACCACAGCAACAACCAAATATAAAGCTAACCTTTTCATTTTATGCTCCTTTAAAATAATTCTATGAAATTCATTTTGCTGGTTCAACCCCTTCTGTAGTCATCCGCACTCTTTTCATCGTGCCGTCGGGATTGTAGTTGAGATAATCAATGCATACAGACCTTCGGAAACTCCCGCCATTTGTGGGGATTCCGCCGGTATGGTAGAAGAAATAGTCTTTGCCCTTGAAGCTTATAATAGCCTGATGATTTGTATTGCAGTTACCGGCAAGCTCGTTGAGAATACCCTTGTACTCCCAAGGCCCTTCTATCGATTTGCTCATAGCGTAGGCGGTTTTCTCGGGGAACTGATATGCGTAGGAAAGATAATACCATTCGCCCCGTTTGTGTATCCAAGGGGCTTCGGTAAAGTGCGGCAGACCTTCAACCGTATGAATTTTTCCTTCTGTTTCGATCATATTGTCTTTAAGCTTAATCCAGCGGCACTTCGTATTCCCCCAGTACATATACGCCTGTCCGCTGTCATCAACGAATACAGTCGGGTCTATATCATCCCACGAGATCTTAATATCTGTGGTCATATCGTTAGTAATCAGAGCCGAACCCCGCGTGTCTTTGAAAGGTCCTGTCGGTTTGTCTGAAACGGCAACACCAATCGCCTTGCCGTGAATCTTTTTGTGAGAAACCGTTACATACCAGTAGAACTTCCCGTCCCTTTGAACAACCTCTGATGCCCAAGCATCTCCTCTGGCCCAGTCAAAATCGTTTGCCTTCAAAGGTACAGGATGCTCTTTCCAGTTCACCAGATCATCTGAAGAGAAGCAGAGCCACTCATTCAGCACATACCTGTGCTCTCCTGACGGACATTCATCGTGGCCTGCGTACAGGTAAACCTTCCCGTCATGGACTAAGGCAGAGGGGTCTGCGGTGTATTTCTCTGTAATTATCGGATTATCTGCAAAAAGCAAAGAGCCATAAGCCGCAGTGATAAGCAGAATGAATCTGAACATAACTTTTTCTCTACTTCTAACCATATCTACCTCTTGTATATTTTAAGGATAATTATTCTAACACTGCCGTGAAACCGCCGTTGGCTTTGAGTTTAACATTTAATGACTTCATTTTTTTGCCGAATAATTGCCTGTATTCAAAGCTTCGATTCTTGCCGTCTGTTATGATTTTGATTGATTTATCTTCGAGATTATCAATAAACGATAAGTCAATGCTTATGTTTTTCTTTTCAGCTTCTCCATTTATTCCGCCTATATACCAGCTCTGGCCCTTTTTGCGGGCTATTACAGCGAGCCTGCCCGGATAGCCCTTGATGAAATTAGTTTCATCCCAGCTTACAGGCACCTCCCGCAGGTAAGAAACAACGTAATCGGGCATCAAATCATATTCTTCCGGCACAAGCCCAAAATGCTGTATGCCGGATTCGAACACAACCGAGAGGGCAAGCTCGAAGCCCAGAGTGGTTTTCAGCTGCACAGAGCGAATCTCCGGATTGAATACAACCGGCGTAAAATCCATAGGCCCAACAACATTTCGAGTGAATGGCAGTATGCAGGAGTGCTGCGGCTGAGCGTCTGCGTTTTCCTGATTAAATGTGCAGTATTCCATGCCCTTAACAGATTCAAGGGTGAGCATATTCGGGTAGGTGCGGTGCCAGCCGCGGGGAACAGTCGCTCCGTGAAAATTAACCATAATCTCAAAATCGGCAGCGTCTTCAAGGATCTCCTGATAGAGCTTCATCGTGGCCTGTTTATCGCCGCCGAAGAAATCAATCTTAACGCCTGCAGCTCCTATTTCCTTGAGCCATGCAAACTCTCTTCGCCTTGCAGAACTGGTATGCATTTTGTGCTTCGGGGTCATAGGAGCATCATTCCAGAAGCCGTTTGAATTGTACCAAAGGATTACCTTCACCCCCCTTGATTTTGCTTTTCTCGCAAACTCTTCCATCTTTTCTCTGCCGATGTTATTATCCCAGTAGCAATCTATAAGCATATACTCCCAACCCATCTTTTCAGCAAAATCAAGAAATGAATTTGCATATTCAAGATTAGAGCTGGAGTCTGCATAGCGCAGCCAGTGCCAGGCGGCTCGGCCGGGCTTTATAAATCCGGTATCCTCAATCCTGCTTGGAGAGGCAAGATCCGCAACAGCAGTTGACTCCACAATATCCCCTAGCTCATCGCCTACAATAATCACCCGCCATGGTGTTTTAAGAGGGAGCTCTTGCCTCGGATATACAGAATCTTCAATGCCTCTGTGTTCTTCAGGCTGGGGAAAGCCAATCTTATACGCCCCATTATCATCTGCCTTCAGCAACCTCGCTGCACAGTAGCCGCTATATACGTCTGTCTCGCAAACTAATGCCCAATTATCATCGGCAGTTTTGAAAAGGCCTGGCATACACCAGCCCTGACCATACTTGGAATCCTCCCCCACCGGTCTTCCGGCGGCATAATGTTCTTCGTATGAAGGCTGAGTTTTCTCCCAGCCTGTTTTGGCCTCTGCCATCGGATGCAGCCAGCTAAGGGTGTCAGAAGGGAAATTAAAGCTTGTATTTTCTTTATTTACCACAGCGTAAGAACCTTCCGCTTCCGGCAGGATATACCTGAAGGCCACTGAATCATTTGAAACCTGAAATACAAGTTTAAGAACTTTACCTTCCTTATTGGCGAGAGTGAATAGCCTTCTGTTTGCTTTGTAGGTGCAGTTTTTTTGTTTGCCGTGAAGCATCTGGTATTGCTGGGAAACCTCTTGAACCCCGCTCGCAGATTCAAGCTTGAAATCAGAATAGAAAGGCTGACCTTCGCATAGAATGCCAAATTCAGAGGGCTCTAACACTTCTTTCCCCGCATATTCAACGGTATAACACGCAGCCCCTTTATCGTTTAAAGAAAAAGAAATGTCCAATTTTCCGTCCGGGCTGGAAAGCCGCTCTGCCGAAAAGACAGCGGAAGAAAAGGACAAGTGAATCAGCAAAGCCGTAATAACACTCTTTCTTGTCATTAAAATTCTCCATTAAAAATGCTGGCAGTTTACTAAATCATAAAAAAAAGACGAAGAGGTTTAAGACCATTTTGCGTTAAAAGAAAACCATTTTGCGTTGTATAATCTGTTCAAAACTCAGCTTATTTTTAATGTAATTGAAAGGTTTCATCGTTAATTCCAGAAAATATTCCTGCAGATATTCAGCCCTGCAAACTCAAATTAGCCTGAATAACAACCTTCAGCAACAGAAAAGCTTTGAAGTATTGCCGGGTATATGTAACATTATGCTTCCGGCGAGTAAGCGGGCTGAACACGTGAAACTAAAATCAGGCTGCACTGCCGCTAAGAACTATCCGCACGTTTGCTTGGAACTGGGAGCAGTATTATGGCTGAAGAACTGAAGGCAAAGCAGTTAATCTCAAAAATCAACGAATTCACAGAGAATAACAACATTGATATGCTCTGCACCCTCCTCGACCAGCAGCGAACCAGCCGGCTCGCGGAAGTTATGGAGCTGCTTGAAGGCGACAGGAATGCCGTAATTTTAGGGTGCCTGCCCAAAGAAGAGGCTTCGGAGGTTTTCGAAAAGCTCGACGAGGCCACAAGAGCAGAGCTCTATGAACTGCTCAATGTCCGCCAGCTGAAAACCCTCATATACGAGCTCGATCCGGACGATGCGGCCGATATTCTGAGCGAGCTGCCTCCAAGCGCGAGCGAACACCTTCTCAGGACAATGAAGCCCGATGAATCTGAGACTATCAAGAATCTAATGCAGTATTCGGATGATTCCGCGGGCGGTATTATGGATCCGCTTTTTCTCTCAGTCCCGAAAGGCTCTACAGCACACGAAGCCATTGAGCTTCTCAAGATTCAGGAAAGCGATGAAGACTTCTACGCTGTTTATGTTGTGGATATTGAAGGCGTTTATCTTGGGGATGTAAGAATCAGAAACCTTCTTTCAGCAGAGCCGGAGCAGAAAATCGAAGAGCTGATCGAAGAAAACAGTCTTTCTGTTAGCGTGTTTTTTGATCAGGAGGAAATCAAGAATATTTTCAGCAAAAACGACCTTATCGCTGTTCCGGTAGTGGACGGGAATAATGTGCTCGTAGGTCGCATTACAGCGGACAGGGTTCTGGAAGTGGCAGAAGAAGAGGCTGCGGAGGATATATACACAATCGCTGGTACTGATGCCGAAGAACTCTACGATACAAGCGTTTTCAGGGCTGCGAGGATACGTATGACTTGGCTTGTCCCCTGCCTTATCGGCACTGGCGTAACGGCGATTGTGATGCTGTTTTTCAAGAATTCGCATACAGAGGTATATACCGTTGCAGCCGCGTTTGCACCAATGATAGCAGCTATAAGCGGAAATGCAGGGCTTCAAACTTCGGCAGTGGTTATATGCGGGCTCGCCACAGGCCATATGGCAGCATTAAATCTGGGGCAGGTTTTCATAAGGGAGGCGAGGATCGCCCTTCTTATAGCCCTTTCCTGCGGAGTTATCGGCGGACTGATATATACCGGCCTCTCAGACGTGCTGGGCAATCACACCCCTGACTCAGGGTTGAATTATATGATGGTTTCGGCAGCTTTCGGGATAGCGATGTCTGCCTCGGTGATGGTATCAACTACTCTCGGGCTGTTTTTGCCGTTTCTTTTCAAGAAAATCGGAATAGACCCCGCTATAAGTTCAGGTCCGCTGGTTACAACTGCAAATGATTCAATAAGCGTATCGATTTATCTGTTCACAACGCTTGCGTTTCTCGGCTGAAATTCTCAGCCCTTGGCAACATCCAAAAGATTATCCAAATCTTTTATTTGCTGTTTTAGGAGCTTATCCTCCCTGCTGAGCTTGGCGATTTTATCAATCGAATGCATTACGGTGCTGTGGTCTCTCCCGCCGATTTTGTAGCCGATTTCTTCAAGGCTCATCTTTGTTTTGTGCCTAGCGAGATACATCGTAATCTGCCTCGGGCGAACTATGGATTTCTGCCTTGATTTGCCCTTCAGATCGCTCTGCTTAACCTTGAAATATTTCACAACAGCCTCAATCACATCCGCAAAACTCAAAACAGACTGCGGCTCAACCTCCTTGCATCCGAGAATATCGTTGCAAAGGCTGATGTCTATTTCGGCATTGTCTGTATAGGCTATCGCTCCGAGGGTGGTGATGGCGCCCTCGATCTCACGAATATTTGATGTTATCTTTGAAGCGATCGCCGAGGCCACGTCCTCTGGTATCTCTATACCGCGAACCCTCGCCTTTTTCTTAACGATAGCAAGCCTCGTTTCGTAGCTGGGTTTATCAATCCTCGCTACAAGTCCCCATTTGAACCTGCTGAGGAGCCTTTCATCCAGCGAGGGGATCTCGCTTGGGGGACGGTCTGCGCTTAGAACTATCTGCTTGCGCTGGCTGTGCAGGGCATTAAACGTATGGAAGAATTCATCCTGACTGCTCTCACGGTCGCTGAGGAACTGAACATCATCGAGGATCAGCATATCCACGTTTCTGAATGTTTCCTGAAATTTGAGAAGATCGCCGTTTTCAATTGCCTCCACAAACTTGCTCACAAAAGCTTCGCACGTGAGAAAGCGGATCTTGAGGTTTTGCGTATTTGAGGCCACATTCGTACATATCGCATGCAGAAGATGTGTTTTCCCGAGCCCCGCATTGCTGTGGATGAAGAGCGGGTTGTAGGTAACTCCGAGCGAGTTGCTTATCGCAACACAGCTTGCATGAGCGAGCCTGTTGGACTGGCCGACCACAAAATTATCGAACGTAAGGTCCGGATGGAGGGTGTACGGAATGTCATGGTTGGCAGTATTCTGCTGCGGCTGGTATTGCTGCGGGGAGTCTTCTTCGAAATCATCACAAACAAACTCCACACCCAAGAGATGGCCTGTAACAGTCTGTGCTGCAGCGGTAAATGCATGTGTGCAGTTTGACGAGAGAAAATTTGCGATGGCCGTCGTTGGACACATTACTTTCAGCGTTCCGCCTTCAAAGCTCACCAGTTCGAGCTGTTCATACCAGCCCCGGGCATTAGCCGGATCTGCTTTTCTGGCAGCATCTATAATACTGCTGAAATCAACCGCATTCTGAGGCACTTTGCGCCCTTTCACAACAGACGTTCTAAACTCTTGTTCAAACTGAAACGAAAAAGACGCAGCAGCTCTGCTGCGCCTTTTGGTATTTACTTTACACTTTCGGGTTATTGCCCAGATAACCTGTTTTCGGAAGCTCGCCGCAAAGCGGAGAAGCGTATTCCTTGAATGCAGGGGTTACTCCATTACCATCAGCGTTGATGTATTCGTCGGGCAGGTCTTTAGTGAACTCAGCAACATTGCTCAGCTCTGTTCTCTCGAACTTCACACCGTAGTTCTCGCCGTTTCCGGTGCGTTTCATAATAGCAGAGCCGCTGGGGTATTCCATGCTGAACTCTACAGCCTTCCGGCCTGTTTCGCGGGCCTCGGCTACGTCTGTGGAGCTCTGAAGGCCTGCGAAAGACCTCTGGAGATAGCCGAATGTATCTGCGCGGACACGTTTGATTCCTGTGCCTGCTTTGATCTTTCCTGCGAGGAAGTCTGCAAGGGCTCCGGTGCCTGAGAGCTGAACGTTTCCGTGCGAATCAACTTCCGCATTCTCTGCAAGCTTTTTAGCCCAGGTGGTTCCGTCGGTATCCTTAATCCCCTCGCTCACTGCAACTACGCAGCGGCCGAGCTTGTTGTAAACGCCCTTGATATCCTCAACCATCTTCTCGATTGAAACAGGACGCTCAGGAACGTACACAAGGTGCGGACCATCATCATCACGCCTCTGACCGAGGGTAGTAGCGGCGGTGAGCCAGCCTGCATCGCGCCCCATAATAACATCAATCTTAACTCCAGGAAGAGCCCTGTTGTCCAGATCGTCGCCCATAAGAGCGCAGGAAACGAACTTCGCTGCTGTTCCGTAGCCCGGGCAGTGGTCTGTGGTTCTAAGATCGTTGTCGATGGTCTTCGGCACATGGAAGGCACGCATATTGTAGCCCGCTGCTTCTGCCTGCTCGTTGATGATTTTGCAGGTGTTGGCAGAGTCGTTGCCGCCGATATAGTAGAAGTATGCGGCGTTTCTCTTCTTGCATATCTCGAGGATTTCCTTGCAGTATTCCTCATCGGGCTTATCACGGCTTGAGCCAAGGGCTGATGAGGGAGAAGAGGCAACGATGTCCAGAGTGTTATAGTCTATTTCAGTTAGATCAACAAACTCATTCTTCACGATACCTTCAACCGCATGCACTGCGCCGTAGATCTTTTCGATTTTCTCGCTCTTCTGAGCAGCCTCTATTACGCCGACAAGCGAGGCATTTATCACGCCTGTAGGACCGCCGGACTGGCTTACTATTGCATTTCCTTTTGGAGCTTCTGACATTTGTATATACCTTCCTGAATATAATCGTTAATAAAAAGAAACTGTAATCCGAAAACCTCCGCAGAGGACAACCTCAGGATTATACAAAATCTTATCCCGCTGAAAAGCCCTTTTCGAATTACCGCTGGCTCTTAACGTTTCGCTATCCTAGCGGGCCCACCACGGCGGACACCTCTGCGAGTCGCTGGATTATTACGCTGCGAGCCGCTGGCTCAGTCCGTAAATGCTGCGGCCAGTCTGTGATGAACGTCTATTGTCCACTTATTTCGCCCCGCCTGCGGCGGGCCTACATGCGTGGCTCGGTTTAAATATCTCGTTTTGTGAAATCGCTGCGTAATACTAAAGACAATCAGAGCCGCGCGTGGAGTCCGCCTGCGGCGGATGGCTCGTTGCAAAATCATTAGTGAAAAATTAGTGCTGATTAGCGGCTAATATAACTCGCATTAAAAAACCTTAGCGTATCTTAGAGCTGCTCAGTGGCTTATAAATCTCAGCGCCGATTAGCGGCTTAAAATCTCATAGCTCAAGAGCTGCGAAAAACAAAAATTTTTCAATTTTTCTTACTCATTCCCTCGCAGGGTTTTATGGGATTGCCTCCATTCATTTAGTCCGGATTTTTCGCGCAAAGCCTTAACTTCCCGCCAAGGGTGAGAGGCATTTTTATTTTATAGGCTATGGCAGATTGAGAAAATTCTGTTTTTTTGGCCTCGTTTCCGATCTGCCCTAAACCGCCAGAAAATCGAAAAATTCGTTAATGAGGAGAAGGAAATGATCGACTATATCAAGATCGATTCAGACATTTTGAACCTGCCGTTGACCGGTGCTGAGAAGCTCGTGCTAGCCGCTGGAAGGCTGCCGAAGGGCTGCAGAATGAGCAACGCCCAGCTCGCCGGAATCTGCGGCGTCTCGCTGAGAACTCTGATAAGGATTGTGATGGAGCTCAAGAATTCGGGATTGATCAGAGTCCACAAATCCGGCAGCAATCGAACCATATTCACAGCAGAAAACCGCCTTGCAAGGTATGACAGATTGACACAGCGACAAAATGACACGTGTCAGGATGGCGTTAAGTCGTGTCAGAATGTCACTAAGGGGTGTCAGGCTGTCACTGAAAAGTGTCAGATTGACACACATAATTTAAAAAATAAAAGAAATAAAAAAGAAAAGGCGGCGTCTCGAACAAAAGAGCCTTCCGGAGGGGCTCTTTGTTCTTCGCCTTCGGGGGAAAATTCGGCCGGCTCAGTCCGTAATTGCTGAGGCCAGTCTAAAGTAGATACTGGCTATCCACTTATTTCTCCGCCGCAGGCGGAGAGCAAGCGGAGGTTCACGGAGGAAGATGTGATAAATTAGACAGGATTTACAAGATTTACAGGATTAGATAAAGATTTCATATTAATTTTAAATTGGCTTTCTCCATCAAAAAAACTTATCTTAAATCATTAGTGAAAAATTAGTGCTGATTAGTGGCTGAAAAAAGCTTTGCGAAAAGACAATATCGCGCACATTTCACTCCTCACAGCTGACTGTTGAATAATCTTATCCATTAGCTACAATTACGGTTCTGTAAGCGGTGGCAGAAGTTTCCGCTGCGCGAAGGAAAATAGAAGTATAATCAGGTGAAACGAAATGCGGTGGATTTGGATAGACAAATTCAAAGAGTTTAACAGCGGCAAAAATGCCGTAGCAGTGAAAAATATATCGCTCGCCGAGGAACATCTGCACGACCATTTCCAAGGTTTTCCGGTAATGCCGGAATGCCTTATGATAGAGGGGATGGCGCAGACAGCAGGCCTGCTTGTGGGCGAGCATGGCGGCTTCAAGGAGAAGGTGATTCTAGCGAAGGTGAACAAGGCGGAATTCTATGATTACGCCCGCCCGGGCGAGACAATCGAACACCATGCAGAGCTTGTATCGTTTGCTCCGGAAGCGGCAAGCGCAGCGGGGAAGGTGTATAAGGAAGGCAATCTGCTCGCCGAGATCAACCTGATGTTCAGCCATCTGGACAACAATATGTCGAACAAGCGTTTCCCAGAGGAAAACTTCGTGTTTACAGAGATGTTCGAATGGCTGATGAGAGATTATCATGCCAGAGTTAAACTGGAGCAGAGCTGATATGGAACAAAGAATCGTTTTAACAGGGCTCGGGCTTATCGGCCCTCTCGGGCTGAGCCTTGAGGAGAGCTGGGAGAAGCTTATTGCAGGCGAATGCGGATTGGGCGAGATCGAATCCTTTGATGCCTCGGCAATGCAGTGCAGGATTGCCGGCGAGGCGGGAGAATTCAAAATGAGAAGCTACCTGCCCAAATACCACCGCAAGGCTGCGAAGCTTATGAGCAGGGATATCCAGCTTGCTGTTGTGGCGGCGGACGATGCCTTCCGCTCCAGCGGGCTGGGCACCAAATGCATTGAAGCAGAACCCGCAATAGATCCCAAACGCACGGCAATCGGCGTTGGTGCGGGGCTTATAAACTGCGATATCCCGGAGATAGCGGCTTCTGTGGCGGCGAGCCTTGAAGACGGCAAATTTGATATGCAGAAATGGGGCAGGGAAGGTATGGCAGAGCTCACGCCGCTCTGGCTGCTGAAATACCTGCCGAATATGCTTGCATGCCATATTGGAATTATTCACGATATTCAAGGCCCGGGCAACAACATCACAACCGGCGAATGCTCAGGGATTCAGTCTGTTATAGAAACAGCGGAAACGATCGAATCTGGGTTTGCAGATTACGGGATAGCAGGCAGCGGAGAAGCCTCCGTGCATCCGATAACGCTCATGCGTGCGATGAAGCTCGGCAGGCTGAACACGCAAGACAACGATCGCCCCGGCTCAGCAGTAAGGCCGCTGAGCTCACAGCCCAGCGGGACAGTGCTTTCCGAAGGCGCTGCGATGGCAATCCTCGAAACGAAAACTGGAGCAGAAAAACGCGGAGCCAAGGTTTACGCAGAGCTTGCAGGCTTCGGAGAGAGCACAAGCCTCAGCCAAAATTATTCAGCTCTTGAAGAAAGCGGGGAAGGCCTTGCCTCTGCAATCAAAAACGCAATCAAGATGGCGGGGATAGAGCCGAAAGATATAGACCTTATTGTGCCCTCTGCAGGCGGGATAAAAGAAAACGACTTCGCAGAGCTGAAAGGGCTTAAGGCAGTGTTTGAAGGTTCGCTTGCGGAAATACCGGTTTGCCCATGGAAGAAATATTTCGGGCTTATGGGCAACGCTGCCTCTGGGGCAGATCTTGTGCTTGGGGCAAAGGCTCTGAGCGAGGGAATTATTCCGGGCGCAGGCGATTTGGCAGAGCAGATGCCCGATGAACTTAACGTTCCCGCAGACACTCAGGAGAAAGAAATCCGCTATTGCGTCTGCTGCAGCTTCACGCCCGGCGGGCAGACTGCGGCAGCTGTTTTGAAAAGGAGCGGTGAATAATATGAGAAAACGAATAGTAATCACAGGGCTCGGGCTTGTTTCGCCTATGGGCTGCGGCGCAGAGAAAGTTTGGAAAGCAATACTGGACGGCGAAGACGGCTTCAATTATATAACAAGGTTTGACGCCTCCACCTTTCCCACCACTTTCGCTGCGGAAGTAAAGGATTTCAGTCTCGAAGACTATATTAACGAAACCGGCGCACACAAAGACGCCCTGAACCCAACACAGTTCGCCCTGGCAGCGACTGCGCAGGCCTGCCGACAGGCGGGAATCGAAATTGAACAGGCCGCTGAGAACAGCTCAATAGACAGAAGCCGGCTCGGTATATATATGGGCTCGGGCGAAGGGCCAATAGACCATGAAACCTTCTTTGCAGCGATAGCAGGCTCTGCGGGCGAAGGCGGAAGAGAGATAGACTGGCAGAAATGGACGAATATTACCAATCAGATGATGCTCGGCCCTCGTGAGATTGAGCAGCAGCCGAATATACCTGCAGGGCATATATCCTTGATGACTCGTGCAAGAGGGCCTGTGCGAAGCTGTCTTACAGCGTGCGCAGCGAGCTCTCAGGCGATAGGCGAAGCCTCGCTTATGCTTAGAAGGGGAAGAGCGGATATTATGTTAGCTGGGGGGTCTCATTCGATGATTCATCCGCTGGGCGTAACGGGTTTCAACAAGCTCACCGCCCTTTCAGAGAGGAACGACAATATACATACCGCCTCCCGCCCCTTTACCAAAGACAGAGACGGATTTATAATAGGTGAAGGCTCGGCAGTACTCGTGCTGGAAACGCTTGAATCAGCAAAGAGCCGCGGAGCGGAGATTCTCGCAGAGATAGCCGGCTACGGCAGCAGCTGCGATGCCTTCCGTGTTACTGATATGCACGAGGACGCACGAGGGGGTTCTGCGGCGATTGAGCAGGCTCTGAAGGATGCGGGTGTGGGCAAAGAGGAGATAGAATACATCAATGCCCACGGCACAAGCACAGGCGAGAACGACCGAATTGAAACTAAGGCAATTAAGAACGTTTTCGGCGAGATGGCGTACAAAATACCTGTAAGCAGCGTTAAGAGTATGCTCGGACATTTGATCGGCTCAGCAGGTGCAGCGGAGCTGATAACCTGCGTAATGGCTCTTAGAGATGGAATAATCCCTCAAACAGCCAATTACGGCGAGCCAGATCCGGAGCTCGATCTTGATTACGTGCCAAACAAGCCCAGAAAGAAGGAGCTCAATTGCGTTATGAGCGAATCCTTCGGCTTTGGAGGCCAGAATGATGTTCTGGTGCTCAAAAAATTTGAATAATCGCGGTTAATAACAGGAGAAAATATGGATCTGTTTGAAGCTTTCAAAAAAAGACACAGCTACAGGAAAGATTTTACCGACGAGAAAGTAAGCAGGTATATGCTGGAAAAGATCGTAGAGGCAGGCATACTGGCTCCTTCAGGTAAAAATGAGCAGACTACGCAGTTTGTAGTTGTAGATGATGAAGAGAAGGTTAAAGAAATAGCTTCCATTTCCGGCGGACGCAAGGCCTTCCATACAGCTTCCGCTTATATAGTTTGCCTGATAGACAGAGAGCCTGAGCCTATTCTGAAAGATATGAATTTTCAGGTGGAAGACTGCGCAGCAGCAGTGGAAAATATGCTTCTTGCAGTAACCTCATTCGGCCTTGCTTCAGTATGGATTGACGGCTGGCTCCGAGTTGAGGGAAGGAATGAGAAGGTGTGCGAGATTCTGGGCATACCGAAGAATAAGATTGCAAGAGTTATCCTTCCTATTGGATACCCTGCAGAGAAACCCGAAGGCCCTGAGAAGCTGGGAATAAACGAAAGAGCTTCTTTTAACACTTATGATTTAAGCTGAGAAAATGGCTGCCAACAGAAATAAAAAACCGCTTTATGAATCCCTCGGGGGGAGTATGGGTTCGCTGATGAACGACGGCAAGCCGGCAAACATAAGAACCGGCAAGCCAATAGACATCGGGAAAAAGGCGAACCAAAACAGCGGGGAAAGGTCTAATAGAAAGCTTTTTCTCTACCTCTCAGGGCTAATAGCGGTTGTTTTTCTGTCCGCTTTTATTGCGTTTTCTCTGATAGATATAAAATCTTCTCAGCAGGCTGAAAGTCCAAGTGAGAAAATGGCTGAAGCAGGCAGCGAAGAGGCTGAGGGGCAAAACGAAAGCCTAAGCGGCACAAAAAATGATTCAATTTCTGAATCTCTGCTGGACAAAGAGCAGGGAAATTCGTATAATTCTCCGTCCGATTCTGATAATCCTGCCGGGGAAGAAGTTTCTCAGGAAGGTTCAAACAGGATCGTGGTAGCTTCTTACGGCAGCAGGAGAGACTTGCAGCCTGTTATGAAGTATTATGAGGCCAACGGAATTCAGCTAAAGATAGTTGAATCCGGCTCTCGGTATTTTCTTGTTACAGTGCGAAAATTCGAGGGCTTTTCTGAAGGCACAAGAGGAAGGCAGTATCTTGAGCAAATTAAAGAGATAGGCCTTGGATACAAAGCGCCAGAAGGCTATGAGAGATTCAGCTCAAGGCCTTTTCAGGATGCTTACGGCAAAAAAATGAATTAAAACGTTTATTATAAGGATAAGAAAATGTCAGTTGATCGTTCTTTAAAGGTGTCTAATGCTCTCAACAGACACAGAAATGTTCTTTCAAGGGCAGAAAGAGTTGAAAGGCTTATTGATGAAGGCCGTCTGGAAAAAGGCGACTTCGTTACTGGGCTTCCAAAAGTTTCAAACAGAAAAGTTGTAGCCGGCAAGAAGAAAGGCTGAAGCTTCATCGCATTTTTCAGCCTTCACTTACTTATGTAAATGGCGCCGTTTTTCTGTTTAGCGGGAAAGCGGCTTTTCTGTGCGCAGAAAAAATTTCAGCCAAATTTTAAGGAGCAAAATATGAATAATTTCTTATCACAGCGAAGCAGTATGATAGATGCAAGCGGAATTCGCAAAGTTTTTGATCTCGCCGCACAACTGAAAGACCCTATAAACTTCTCTATAGGTCTGCCCGATTTTGATGTGCCGGAAAAAATAAAAACCGCTGCGGCAGATGCGATTGAGCAGGGCAAAAACAGATACTCGCTCACAGCAGGCATACCCGAGCTTCGTGAGAAGATAAGCAGAGAGGTTTGCAGTATGTACGGCTGGGACAATGCGGATACACTCGTTGCAAGCGGGGTTAGCGGAGGCCTTCTGCTCACGTTCCTTGCAACGATAGACCCGGGCGATGAGGTGATAGTGCCCGATCCGTATTTCGTTATCTACAAGCATATTATCAACGTGCTTGGCGGAAAATGCGTTTATCTCGACACCTACCCCGATTTCCAGATAGATCCCGAAAAGCTTGAAGACAAAATCACAGACCGCACAAAAATAATTATCCTCAATTCCCCCTCCAACCCCACAGGAGCGGTTTACAGCGAAGAATGCGTGAAGGCTGTTGCGGAAATTGCAAACCGCAGGGACATACTGATTATGAGCGATGAGATATACGATAAGTTCTCATATTCAGGCCGATGCCCGAGCGCTGCAGACTATTCGGAAAACACAATCCTCATGAAAGGCTTCAGCAAAAGCTACGCAATGACAGGCTGGCGAATGGCCTATGTTTCTGTACAGGAAAAGCTCAAGGGACTTCTCAACGAGATGACCAAATTTCAGCAGTACACATTTGTTTGCGCTCCCACTCCGTTCCAGTATGCCGCTCTTGAGGCTATGGACTGCGATATAAGCGATAAGGTGGCCTCGTATGCCCGCAAGAGAGATATGCTCTTCGAGGGGCTGAAGGGTAAATTCGAGATCACAAAACCCGAAGGTGCATTCTATATGTTCCCAAAGGCCCCGGGTATGAGCGGAAGCGAATTTGTGGAAAAGGCAATTGAGAATAACGTTCTGATTATCCCGGGAAGCGTTTTCAGCGAGAAAGACACGCATTTCAGAATAAGCTATGCCACCTCAGACGAAAAGATTAAACAGGGAATAGACATACTGAACTCTATCGTGTAATTTTTCGTACCCGCAGCGCAGTAGCTCATACTCTAAAAGCTTGCTTTGAAGCTTTGTTATGTTATTATTTCCAAGGGACAGAATCTTTTAGACTGAAATTGTTAAAAAGGACACAGATGCGCTGCATATTGATACTTTTTTCCGTTATTCTCTCTTCGGTTATGGCTGAAATCAGCCTGCCTTCAATGTTTTCTGACGGTATGATTATTCAGGCCGACTCTTCAGTGCCGGTATGGGGGCAGGCCCCTGCATACGAAAAGGTAGAAATAAAGGGTTCCTGGATGGGCATGGCGGCTATGACAAGGGCAGACAGCGAGGGTAAATGGAAAACAGACATCAAAACCCCCGAGGCCAGCAGAGACAGCCTTGAGCTTACCATTACCACTGGTGCAGGTGAGTATAAGGCGATAAAAAACGTACTTGCAGGCGAGGTATGGCTCTGCTGCGGCGATGAAAATATGCAGATGCCTGTATCAATGGCTATGAATGCAGAGGCGGAAATAGAAAACGCCGACCGCCCGGAAATACGCTTTTTCACACCCCCCGAAAGCATCTCAGTTTCTCCTAAAGAGGAAATATCCGGTAAATGGAAGGCCGCCAACAGGATGAATACAGGCAGTTTCAGCGCAGCGGCTTACTATTTTGCCGACCAGCTCTACGATCAGCTCCGAATACCTGTAGGCATCATATCGGCGACCTGCGCTTCAAGCACAGCCGAGGCCTGGATAAGCAAAGATACGATCACTTCCTCTCGCAAAATGCTTGAAATTGTTAGAAAATACCCGAAGCTGGAAGAGTACGGAAAGAAGAAGGCAGAATTTTCAAAAAAATTCAAGAAGTGGCTGGAAACAGAAGAAGGACAGCGTCCTTCCGAGCCAAGCTACATTGACTACACAGGCCTGCCCTCAGCAACATACAACTCTATGCTGAGCCCTCTTGCTCCATACCGGATAAAGGGAGCTTTCTTCTTCCAAGCCGATGCAAATCTCGCGCGGGCCTATCAGTATCGTTTTGTACTTGGGCTCTTGATTGAAGATTGGCGGGAAAGCTGGGATGTTCCGCAGCTTCCGGTGTATGTGGTGCAGCCTCAAATAGACGGCTATTCCGCTGAGAAGCTGAAATTTGTGCCTGAATTCTGGGAATCCCAGATTGATGTAACCAATAAATATCAAAATACCGCACCAATAGTGAGCTACGATGTAGACAAAGACAATAGACAGGAGCTGGGAAGAAGATTTTCTGTAAATACCCTTGCATACAACTACGATCTGCCAGACACGCCTCATAAAGGGCCTACATTCGTTAGGAAGAGGATTGAAGGCAGCGAGCTGCGAATCTTTTTTGATAATGTTGGCAGAGGGCTTACTACGCAAACCTTCGGTGCAGTAGAAGGATTTGAGATTGCGGGTATAGACAGAGTTTACTACCCTGCAAATGCTATTATTGAAAGAAATACCATTCTTCTTTCCTCCTCGGAAGTAGATCAGCCTGTTGCTGCAAGATACGGCTGGAGCCTCACAAGCGAGAACCTGCCGAATCTCGAAAACAGATACGACTACCCTGCACAGCCTTTCAGAACAAGCCGCTGGAAATACATAACCAGAGAATAAAACATTTTTACAGAGCCCGCAAAAGCTGCTGTTTGCAGAAATAGCCGCTATTGGTATAATTGAATTGTAATTTTTATTAAGACAAATAAGGAAGCAGCTATGAATCCATTTTCATTGTTAGTTAAGCCAGCCGGCCCCGATTGCAATATAGCCTGCCATTATTGCTTTTACTCCTGCAAAACCAGCATCTTCGGCGAACAGAAGCACAGGATGTCTGAAGAGGTGCTGGAAACGATGGTACGAGATTATCTTCGGGCTGGATTCGAGATGAACGCCATAGCTTTCCAAGGGGGAGAGCCCACATTGATGGGCCTGGATTTCTACAAAAAGCTGCACGAATTTGAAAATAAATACGCAAAAGACGGCCAGCAGATTACAAACTCCCTTCAGACCAACGGTATTCTGCTTGATGATGAGTGGTGCGAGTTTCTCAGCAAAAACGGCTGGCTCGTGGGAATAAGCCTCGACGGCCCGAAAAAGTACCACGATTACTACCGCGTGGATAAAGGCGGAAACGGGACATACGAGCGTGTAGTAGAATCTATAGAGCGCTGCAAAAAGCATAATGTTCAGTTCAATATCCTCGTGTTGGTAAACAACTTAAACGTGCAGGATCCGGATGAGATATTTGATTTCTTTGTACACGATCACGGAATACAATTCCTGCAGTTCGTTCCGTGTGTGGAGTACGACGAGGAAACTGGAGAGGTAACAGATTTCAGTGTTGACCCGGATAAATTCGGAAAGTTTCTCTGCAGGATTTACGACCGCTGGAAGGAATACGGACCGGAGAAGCTTAGTGTTAGGATATTCGATTCAACAATGAGCTACCTGCTCACCCGCCGTCATACTAACTGCAGCTTCGCAAAACGCTGCGATGACTATATAGTAATTGAGCATAACGGCGAGGCCTACTGCTGCGATTTCTTTGTGGAAAACAACTGGGATCTGGGCAATATTATGGATAAAAACATTACTGATATCGCCCGCAGTGAGAAGAAAAAGGCCTTCGGCCAGAGGAAAACCAAGCTGCCGAAAAAGTGTGTACTCTGCCGGCATCACAGCATCTGCAGAGGCGGCTGCCCAAAAGACAGAATCCCTGTAAACGGAGACCCTGTGCAGCCGAACTATTTGTGCGAGTCTTACCAACAGTACTTTGACCATGCAGTGGAGGACCTTAAAGGTATGCTCACCGAACGCGGCCTACTGCAGCAGCAGGGCTGAAAGGGGAAGAATATTATAACAAGGCCTTGATTTTAGCCGCAGAATGCCTGCCTGCCCCCTTAGAGGCTTCTATGAGCTCTTTTGCTGCCTCGCCTGTTTTGCGGCGGTATTGCGGTTCTTGAATCGCCCTGCGAAAAGCATCTGCGAGCTCCTTCCCTCCGGCGGCTTCAACAGCCGCCCCGTTCGAGACGAGCAGCTCAGCTGATTCGGAAAAGTTGAATGTATGCGGCCCGAAAACTGTGAATTTCCCGAGAGCTGCGGCTTCTATCATATCAGAACCGCCCATTGGGCACAGGCTTCTGCCAACAAAAATCAAATCGCTGAGGGCATAGAATTTCCTCAGATCTCCCATAGTATCTCCGAGGATCACATCGGAAGACTCTTCAATCTCTGCGTCTGCATCTTCCTTAATTTGGCTGTATCTCTTTACGCCAAGACCCTCATTTTCAATGATTTTATAAACCTGCTGAAATCTCTCAGGCTTGCGCGGGACAACTGCGAGCCTCAGGTTATCAAAATCCTGCTTTAGCTCTTTATAAACATCTAAGAGAATCTGCTCTTCCCCAGGGCCTGTAGCCCCTGCTGTAATAAGCATTTGAGACTCCTTGAGCTTTATCTGCCGTGAAAGCTCCTCAACTCCATCCACCTCTTCAAGGCTGCATGCATTGTCGTATTTCACGCTGCCTGTAACTGCAATTTTATCCTTCTGTGCCCCGAGAGCATTGAATCTTTCTGCGTATTTCTCAGTCTGCACGAGGAAAAAATCAATCTTTTCGAAGATCTTGGAAACAAAAAACTTAATTCTTTTATATTTTGGAAAGCTCTTGTCGCTCAATCTGCCGTTAAATACAACTGTTTTTACTCCTCTTTTTTCGGCAGTAAATATAAAATTAGGCCAAATTTCCAATTCCACAAGCACGCATACATCAGGCCTGATCCTTGAAAATGCCCTTCTGATAAATAATGAAAAATCCAGCGGAAAAAAGAATATTGAAAGTTCCCCGCCATAAAGCTTTTGTGCCCTGCTGAAGCCGGTATCGGTTGTTGTACTCAAGACAATCTCTGCCTCAGTGCATTCATTTTTGAGTATGTCTATAAGGCCTTTGGCCGCATTAACCTCGCCAAGGCTCACAGCATGAATCCAGATGCATTTTTTCTTGTCTGTCTTCCGCTCTACAAAACCCAAACGGTTCTTCAAGCCCTTTCTGTAACGGTTTTGAAAGATGTATCTGTAGATTCCAACGGGCAGGAAACAAATAAATGCCGCAAGATATAGTAAGTTAAGAAGGCAACGCAAATATTACTCCTCGTTAGGCAGGTTGGAAAGCAGTTTTTTAATGTCTTTAACAAAAATATTCTCAGGGTTTTCTTCTATCAAGACGCTGAGCATAGAATCGGCCTTATCAATAAATTCACCCTTTTTCACCGGATCACTCTCATCAAGCCCGAGCTTGGCATATCTTTTTCCCATTAGGAATTTTGCTTCTAAAGCCCCGTCTGTTTTTGGGAATTGCTCCACAAACTTTTTCAAATTCTCAATAAGAGAGAGCCCGTAATACTGCTTCTGAAGTATTTCGAGCCTCACATTATCCGCAAGCGGGCTGTTATCCGGAAGCCTTTTCTCAATAGATTTAAGCTCGCTGAGATAGTCCATGGAACGCTTATCCAGCCTTATGAATTTAGCCAGAAGAGCGGGCTCTGCCTCAAGATACTTACCCTTCAGAAACCGCAGATAATAATTTGTTCGATGCAGAAGCCCCTGCAAATCCATAGGTGTAACCACCGTTTCAGGCGGCTTCTGAAAAATTTCCGTTTCATCGCTTCTGTTTTTCTCAACAATCTTTCGCTTCTCATCGGCCAGATCCAAGACCTCCCTGCAGAGGCTCGCTGCGGTATTGAATTTTTTCCTGCCTGCCAGATTCATCGCCATACGCCACCTTGCCTCCAGCGATTCAACGCTTTCTGGATATTTAGCATAAAGCTTGATCCAGTCTGGATAAACCTCAGCCCTTGGGTATTCGCTGTAGAAGCGAAGCACCTCGAGCTCTTTTATTGCAGGAATGTCTGGCTGATGCTCATTGAGTATTGCCTTGTAGTACAGGGCAGAAGCAACCCGCCTGCTGCCGGGATGCTCTGCAGAGAAATAATTGTACTGCTCAATAACCGCCCGTCTCTTACGTTCATAATCATAGAAATCCGATTCACAGTTTTCTATAAACCAAAAAGGCCACGTTCCCAGAGAGAGCATTTCCTGAAGCTCGTAAATCAGCTCCTCCCTGTAGATATGCGGGTCCGGGGCGTATGCAAATCTGTCATCTGAGGAAAAAAGCGGATTCCTTGCCGCCTTGTCTAAGATACTGCTTATATCGTGAGGCTGGAAATTTTCAATGGAATCCGGCGAATTGCTCTGAATGTATAGTTTGTAGTCTGATTCTGCAAAGCTGATTCTGTCGAAGAAGGTGAAAGCGGAAAGCATAAGCATTACTGCCCCCGCTATCCATATTTGCCCCGGGCGGTAGCGGGTGAAATGGCCTACACTCAGGATTATTCCGCAGAGGCCCAGCCCGAGAAGCCATGAAAGAAGCCATGGCGAGAACGAAAGCCCCCATTTAAGCGGATCCGGATCGGGCACTTTGCCCGTGATTATAAAATACAGCAGCACCGGACTGCTGCATAACACAAGCGAAATAAATCTCGAACGGAATCGAAGCGGCCTCGCTGCCACCATAAAACAGGCCAAAAGCAACATCACTGCAAGCCCTGGAAGCCTTGCTATGGTAAAGCAGAAAATCACTGGAAGGATGCTGTAGCTGAAGCTCAAAAGCTGAGATATCATCAGAGGAAGGAACGTAAGAACTGCCGCAAGCCCGCCGAGTACAAAAATATGCCAAGGGTATTCATAAATGCTCACAGGATTTTTCACCAAATGACCCATGAGCCAAATCTCAGCATTTGAATTCAGCTGCTGGAAAGAAATTAAATCTATATTTCCCCAAAGAACCTTAGACCAGAACAGACAGGCTATAAGGTAAACAACGACAGCAAGCCACCATCCCCGCACAACATTTGAATGTTTATAATGCAGGGTAGGCCCCATAGTCATAAATGGCTTTTTCTGCGGCCTTTTTGCCCCGGCCTCTTTTTTATAAGCCGCTCCCGCATTTTGATTTTTATCTAATTTTGCCATTATAAATTCTCAAGAAACACTTCGAGCAATTAAGGTAAGTTTGCAGACAACAGGAACATTTTTCCCTGAATCCAAATTAAATCTTCGCAGGAGGCAGCTCGCACTTATCCCCGATATCTTCCACCGCTTCCATTTCTATAACTCTCATCTTTTTCCACCTGCCCTTCAGGAATCTAACCAGAAATGCAAAGTTTAACATGTAGATGTAAACTGTCAAACCAATCCAAGGCACAAAATATGGAAGCGAGAGCTTTACTGAGACGTATGACGGGAGAACCATCAGCAGCCATGAGAGTGTGATGGTTATTGTCATCACGAACCTCGTATCTCCCGCACCCTTGAGTACGTTGGAAAATATAATCGCTCCCGCATCTGCTATCGAAAATGCAGCTATAAAACACATCAGAGGATAGGCAAGAGACATCAAAGCATTCACCTGCCCCTCGGCCATCTCGCCTGTGAATGGGGTTATAAGCACTTTGCCAGCGAATACATACATCAGGCCTGTGCATATAAAGTAGGCAAGGGCCATTGAATAAGCTATCCATGCGTTTCTCACGGCCAGCCCGGGCTTGTTCATACCGAGATATTTGCCCGTAATAACGCTTACCGCCATCCCGAGACCTATAACAGGCATAAAAGCTATCATATTAACGCTGAAAACAAGGGAAGCCGCTGTATGTATGTCCTCGCCGTACCGGCCTACAAAGCCCAGAAAGCTCGTAAAAGCAGCTATATCCAGCATAAAATTCACCCCGTTAGGCAGGCCGTATCGGAGAATCCGTTTGGTTAGAGGCCAGAGGAACGGATATCCGCTTACTGCTCCATACCGGCTCTGGTTCTTCTTTCGGATGAAACTTCCCGCATAAACAAGCGTACCTGCTGCAATACTTGCGACAGTTGCATACCCCGCCCCGTGTATGCCCAGCTCTGGGGCACCGAAATTTCCGAATATCAGGATGTAATCAAGAATTATATTAACCGCACAGGTGAGTATGTTTACATACATTACGGTTTTAGTTTTCCCTCTGCCTATATGGAAACAGGCAAATGCCTGCCCCACCAGCACAGGAATAAAGGAAACGCACATTATCCGGAAGTATATCACCTCATACCGAAGTGTTTCACTGCTGTGCCCCATCCACCTGAAAAGCGGTTCAGCAAGAAAATACGCAAAACTGCCTATAATGCCGAAGAAAATGGCAAGATAAACGCCCTGCCAGACAGACTGACCGATTCGGTAGTGCCGGCCCGAACCGTTATACTGAGCTACAAATGTGCTTACGTATGAAACAATCCCGAGGAAAAATGCGCAAATACAGAAAAAGCACAGCCCCGCAAACATAGCTCCGCTCATTGCCTGAGGTTCATAACGCATCAGAAACACCCTGTCTGTGAAGGTTCGCACAGTATGGGCGCTTGTGCTTATTATAAGCGGTATTGCTACTGCGAGCACCTCTGCCGCTGATGCCTTTATCTCTGCTTTCTTGAGTAAGTTATTCATTAATTTCCTTGTCTTTAGAATGCAGAGATTTTAAGGCTTAGAAAAGTTAGTCAACAACTCTTCTAAAATATTTTCAGTCCACTGAGTTTTTTTGAAAGGATTTACAGCCCCGAACCGCTTTGGCTGCGGGGCAAGGATAAATATTTAATATAGGAATGGCGGAGAGGGAATTTTTCAGCCACTAATCTCCGCTGATTTTTCACTAATGATTTTGCCGCGGGCAACGAATCTATCCGCTTGTTTTCCGCCTTCGGCGGACAGGCTCTTCGCCTGCGGCGGACTCCACGTGCGGCTCTGATTGACGTTAGTATTACGTAGCGATTTCACGAAACTAATGTTTAAACCGAGCCACGCATGTAGGCCCGACGCATGCGGGCCGGCATAAGTGGACAGAAGACGCAGAGGAAAAACATATAATCCACAGATTATATTTCTGCATAGTCCGTATAATCTGTGGATTTTAGCGGAAAGCTGAAAAAAACTGGCGCTTTGAAGCCGGCAGCAAAGTTTTTCAATTGACCTTAAACGCACTTTTTGTTCTAATGTTGCTCCGGCGTAATTTCAAAAGAAAAAACTATTTATCTAAAAATTGGGGAACCGATGGTAAAAGTAAGTCGAAGAGCGAAAGAAGTGCCGGCTTCAGCAACGATGGCTGTTGCTTCAAGAGCTAAAGAGCTGAAGGCTCAAGGAGTGGATGTTGTCAGTTTCGGCGCGGGTGAGCCGGATTTTGACACGCCGGATTACATTAAGCAAGCCGCTGTTAAGGCTTTGAAAGACGGAAAAACAGGCTACACTCCAACGCCTGGGATTCCTGAGCTCAGAGAAGCGGTAGCTAATAAACTGCAAAGAGACAACAACCTCGAATACGAACCTACTCAAGTGATCATCAATGTAGGTGCGAAGCATTCCATCTATTCTACAATGCAGGCCGTTGTTGACCCGGGTGATGAGGTTATTCTTCCAGCCCCATACTGGGTAACATATCCAGAGGCTATTAAGCTAGCCGGCGGGAAGCCTGTGGCGGTAGCTGGGCAAGAGGAAAATCAGCATAAGGTTAGTGCTGAGCAGATTAAGGCTGCTATAACAGACAAAACTTCCGCCCTGCTGCTGAACTCTCCGAATAATCCGGGCGGATTTACTTATACCCCTGAAGAGCTCAGTGAAATAGCTGAGGTTCTTGAAGGAACAGATATCGTTGTTATATCAGATGAGATATACGAAAAGCTCGTTTACGGAGACACAGTCTTCCAGAGCTTTGCTGCTGTTAGTCAGGATGCATACGAGAGGACAGTAACGATAAACGGCTGGAGCAAGGCATACGCCATGACCGGCTGGCGGCTCGGCTTCTCTGCAGGCCCTCAGGAGATAATCTCTGCAATGGGCAGGGTGCAGTCTCATATGACTCAGAATCCTGTAAGCTTTGTTCAATATGCGGGAATTGCAGCATTCGACTGCGCTGATGAGGTTGAAAAAATGCGCAGCGAATTCGAAAAGAGAGCAGAATACACCTATAACCGCCTCAACGGCATTTACGGGGTTCACTGCGACAGGCCGACAGGAGCATTCTACTGCTTCCCGGACGTGAGCAGCTTCTACGGAAAGAAAATCGGCGGTGAAACTGTAAACAACAGCATAGACTTTGCTAAAGGGCTGTTGGAGCAGGCGAACGTTGCCTTAGTTCCGGGCGGACCTTTTGGATGCGATAAAAACATCAGGCTGAGCTTTGCCTGTTCAATGGAAAATATCGAAAAAGGGATAGACAGGCTTGAGCAATGGCTGACGAGCTGAAGGCGAACGCTAAACCAAACAGACATCAAATCGTAAGTATTTTAGTGTGGCTGGCTTTTTTTGTATATGCCGGCCACTGTTTTTCTCATATGGTTGCCGCAGGCGATACGTGGGTAGCAATGGCATGCGGCAGGCATTTTTCTAATCACGGAGTGGATACTGTAGAGCCGTTCAGCGCTAATTCACACTCTGCAGGGCCTACCGAAGAAGAGCTTGAGCCATGGCCAGAATTCACCCACGGATTCCTGAAAGAATACCACCCTACCGGCTGGATAAACCAAAACTGGCTTACTCAGCTTATATTCTTCGAAATATCCGGAGGCGATGGGAGCAAAACAAACTACGACGATCTGAACTACAACGCAATGGTTGTTTGGAAGTTTATAATCTGCCTGCTTGTAATATGCAGCGTGTACTATGCCTCCCGCCTTCTCGGGGCAGGAAAGATAAACGCAGCTGTTTTTGCGGCAATTTCGGTTTTTGTGGGCAGAAGCTTCTACGATATCCGCCCTGCAGTATTTTCTAACCTGCTTGTGCCGGCATTTATCCTGATTCTGCTTTTAAGTCAGAGGAGGAATCGGAAGTTTATCTGGCTGAGCGTGCCTCTGATTGTTTTCTGGGGCAATGTGCACGGCGGATACCTTTATGCCTTCATCACAATGTTTATGTTCTGGGCGATCAACCTGATTGTCTGGAAATTTAAGCCGAGATTCTGCCGGCCGTGCTCGGGAAAGCTGATAATTGATACAATGCTTGCCGGTGCGGCATCGTTTATAGCGATGGTTATCCTAAATCCCTACCACCTGACTAACCTCACCCATACTTTTATAATTACGGTCAGCGAGCATGCTTCTGAATGGAAAGATGTAAACGAATGGCACAGCACATTTGAGCTCAGCAATCCTGTAGGTACTTCGATTCCGTTTATCATACTCCTCGGTCTGGGCGGCGCATCGCTGCTTGTCTGGGGTATAATCACAGCATCACAGTTACAAAAATCGGGCAGGCAGCCGGCAAACAAAACGAAGAATACCCCCGAAAATTCTCAAGCTGCGGACACTCCTAAAATTGACCCCGCTTATCTTGCTATAGTTTTATTTTCATTATGGATGGCAATAAGCTCGAGAAGATTTATTCCAATTGCATCTGCAGCCTTCTGCCCGCTTCTTGCTATGATAGCGCAGCAGACCATAGATAAAATTTCAAATAAGCTATCGGCAATGCCAGAGAGGAAACGCCTCTTAGAAAAGAGCTCAATAGCTGCATTTGCAGCTTTCGTGCTTATCCCGGGCGTGCTTTGGGCGGGAAAATTCAAAAAGGTTTATTTAGACCCGTTCTGCCTCGACGATACATACAACAGCATCTTTATGCGTATGACGGCCTCTTATGCCAAGCCGTTTGAAGCATGCGAGTATATAAGGAAAAACAATCTCTCTGGAAATATGCTCAACTACTGGACAGAAGGCGGGTTCATAGCGTTTATGCAGAACCCCAACCCTGATAACGGTTTTATACCACTGAAGCTGTTTATGGACGGCAGGGCTCAGGCCGCCTACGATATCGAGATGTTCAGAACTTATAAGAACGAGATAATGAGCGGAGGCGCGGAATTCAAAAGGATCGCCCAAAAAGCCAGGCGGGAAAGAAAAAGGCTTTCCAGCTTCAAACAGGAGCTGAAAGATGCCTCCGAGAAAATGGACGAAAGGCTCAACAGCAGAGGCGTATGGATATATCTGATGCCTTCAAATGCCGTTAAAAGCGGATTTATGACGCTTATGCGATACAACAGCGACTGGAAGCCGGTGTATATCGACGGCAAGCAGTCTATCTTTGTTGACACTGACACAGATAAAGGGCTTGAACTATACAAGGGGCTTTTCAACGGAACTGCCCAATACCCGTCAGAAGATATTCGAGAAACCTCTATGATTCATTATTTAATCGGTTCAAAACCGGAAGAGGCCTACAGAAGAGCCCGCAAACTGTATGAGAAGTCCGGAGAGCTGCTGGCAATGAAACTGCTCACCGATGCAGCGAGAACAAAAGAATTAAAAGAAAAGGCCTATAAATACTGCAAATCAGAAATTTCCGATTTTATAAAAGAAAAAGACCAGCTCCACAAGCAGCACGGTTATATAAACAAATACAGCATCGCAGATATGTGTCTGAAGTTTGTTATAGAAAACGGAAAGGATTTTGAAGACGACAAGAGCAAAATCTCTGTTTACAAGTCTTACAGGCAGCAGCTGAAAGAAGAAACGCAGCAAATCAGGGAAGAAACCAGATGGTAAGCAGCGAAACTCCTAAGCCGGCATTGAGCATCTTCTTCCCGTGCTTCAATGAAGAGGAAAATCTGGGCGGACTTATTGAAGAAACTCTCAGCTTCCTGCCTGAGATAAGCGACGACTTTGAGATAATAGCAGTTGACGACGGCAGTACAGACAAAACGGCTCAGATCGCTCAAGAATACGCACAGAAAGATTCAAGGGTAAAATTAGTAAGCCACGAGGTAAACAAGGGTTACGGCGAGGCCCTTAAAACCGGTTTCGAAGAGGCCTGCAAAGAGTACGTTTTTTACACAGACGGAGACAAGCAGTTTTCTATTAAGGATCTGGGAAAGGTTCTGCCTCTGGTAGCCGGCGAAAATGCACCTGCTGATATCGCTTCCTGCTACAGGCAAAACCGTCAGGACAACATCTTCAGAAAGCTCACCGGACATACATGGAATATCCTTATGTGCATACTTTTCGGCTTTAAGCTCAAAGATATAGACTGCGCTTTTAAGCTTTACCGCAGAGAAATATTTGATAATATTAAGCTAAAGAGCTCAGGAGCGCTGATAGACACGGAAATCCTCGTTAGAGCCCGAAAGAAGGGCTTCAGGATAACCCAAATGCCGGTAAGGCATTATCCCAGAGTTTACGGGGAGTCTTCCGGAGCTAAGCCGGCTGTAGTTTTGAAGGCGTTTGCAGAGCTTTCTAAATTGTGGCTTGATATAGTGACGGATCACTAATGGCTAATTCAGATACTTTTTTCAGGCCCGACCTGAGGGCCAGCATAGATTCTCAAAGACTCATCGAAAATGTAAATCAGCTTCGCGGCCTCACGCCGACGGATAATAAGTTCTGCGCCGTGGTAAAGGCAAACGCTTACGGCCACGGGATCAAGGAAGTTGTTAATCTCCTCAAGGAAGAACAGGTGGATTTCTTTGCAGTGGCAAGCATATTTGAAGCTTTTTACATAAAGCCTCTGATTGAGCGGCAGAGAATTCTTGTTTTCGAGCCTCTGAATATTTCTACGCCTGCAAAATATATAGATTTTGCGTGCAGAAACGATATACACTGGGCAATATGCTCGCTGGAGGCAGCCAAAAGAGCGTCGCAGCTCGCTTCGGATAAAAAACTGAAGCTGCATATAAATATTGAAACCGGCATGGGAAGGCTCGGGCTCGAACCCGCTCAGGCAGAAGAGCTGATAAATTTCATAGCAGACTCGCCAAACCTTGAGCTGGCAGGGATTTACACACATTTCGCAACTGCCGATGAGGATGACCTTTCTTTCGCTTATGAACAGCTCGATAACTTCAAGCGTTTTATTAAAACCAACACCCGCTGCGGGGATGAAAATGTAATAAGGCATGCCGCAAACAGCGCTGCCTGCATTAAAATACCAGACTCGCATTTTGATATGGTGCGATGCGGGATCAGTATGTACGGATATTTCTCCAGATCCCAAAGACACGCCCCCGTGAGCCTCAAGCCGGTGATGAAGCTCGAGGCGCCGATAGTGCATATCAAAAGGTTGCCGGCTGGCAGGTCTGTCAGCTACGGGCGGTCTTATTTTACCAAACGGGAGACGGCAACAGCTATAATCCCCTCCGGCTATGCAGACGGGTATTCAAGGCTTTATTCTAATAATGCTTCAGTGCGAATAGGCGACAAATTTGCCCCTGTTATAGGCAGGGTATGTATGGATCAGATAATGGCAGATGTAACGGACATTCCCGAGGCAAAGGTTGGGGAGTTTGCTGTAATAATAGACAATGACCAGAACTCCCCTGCAGGCGCTTACTGCCTTGCAAACGCCTCAAACACAATCTGCTATGAAATACTTATCAGCGTACATGAGCATGTAAGACGAGTTGTAATCTGAATTTTTTTCTGTTTCTGCAAAGTTTTTATCGCTGTCTGCTGGATTTATTGCTGCTGATTTGTTAAACTCATCTGTTTAACGTAAAAGCTGAATGTATTGATTGACAGTCAAATTGTTATTACTAAAATTTCGATTCTGTTCTTATTTTATTCAAAATTTATATCTTTCAGAGGACAATAGCAATGACCAAGGGACAACCCATAGACAGTCATCGGAGCGTAAACCATAATCCGAAAATAAACAAACTCTTTAAGACAGTGGTATCGTATAAGGCGAGCGACCTTCACCTCAAAGTGGGGCTTCCTCCCAAGATGCGAATTGACGGTGTTTTAAAGAAGATGAAGGCAGATGTACTTACTGAAGACTCAATGGAGGAACTGATCTTCGACCTTCTTACTGAAGAGCAGAAAAAGTTCTTCCTTAAGAAGGGCTCTATCGACTTTGCCCACGCCCTCAGTGAGATCGACAGATTCCGTGTGAACGTATTCCGCCAGAAGGGATACATAGGGCTTGTTGCAAGGCGTATTGATTCAAACATCCCGCCTTTTGAAAAGCTGAACCTGCCTCCAATTATTCGTGATATTGCGGAATCTCCCACCGGCCTTGTGCTTGTGGTAGGGCCTACCGGATCTGGTAAGAGTACTACAATTGCCTCAATGATAGACAAAATCAACAGAGAGCGTGCGTGTCATATAGTAACTATAGAAGATCCTATCGAATATGTCCATCAGGACAGGAAGGCCAACGTTAATCAGCGTGAAGTTGGTATAGACTGCGTTGACTTCAAGGACGCCCTGCGAAGCCTGATGAGGCAGGACCCCGATGTAGTGCTTGTGGGCGAAATTCGAGATGTTGAAACGCTGGAAGCAGCTATGCAGGCAGCGGAAACAGGCCACCTTGTTTTCGGAACCCTCCACGCAGCAAGCGCCTCTCAGACAATCCAGCGAATTCTCGATATGTTCCCGCAGGAAGAGAGGGAGCTGGCGAGACAAACATTTGCATTAACCGTAAGGGGAATCATAGCCCAGATGCTGCTGCCGAGCATTGACCCTACTGTTAAGAGGGTGCCGGCGCTTGAGATTATGGTGGCAAATCCTTCTGTTAGGAAGCTTCTCAAGGAGGAAAGGGAAGATGATATACCCTCTGTAATACGTTCTTCGCAAAATGAGGGCATGCAGGACTTGACAGAAAGCCTGAGAATGCTTATAGAAAAAGAACTTATAGACCTCGACAACGCCCTGACATACGCACCGAACAAGGAAGAGCTTAGGATGGCTATAAAAGGAATTAGAGCTAATTCAAGCGCAATTCTTTAATGCGTTGCAGGGAAGGCTTTGAAAACTATAAAAACAGATTAACGGAGCGCATTAGATGTATTACTTATCTCTTTTAGCAGATATATCCTTCTCCGGCTATATTGCAATCTACAAATTTGTACCTTTTGTTTTGCTGTTTTATTTATGGCTTCTGCTTGTCAACTGGGTTCATTTCGACACAAAGGCCGTTCAGACAGACACAATGAAATGGGTTTCTATTATTACAGTAGGCGGGCTTCTTGCAATGTGCCTCTGGCTTTTTGTACCTGTTTTCATAATCGGCTTCTCCTCTTATCTGCTCTTGATGATCACTACAATAATGGTTTACGTGATCCACAGGAACTCACTGGTAGCAGATTTTGAAAAAGTTCTGACATTAAACCACATCAAAGGGCTTTTGAGCAATGAATCAGCTAAAATTGAAAAGGCTGCCCGAGGTTTCAGTTTCGTAACTGCCAACGGCAATCCTGTTGACATACCAGACCCCAAAACTAAAGAGGCCTACGGATTCAAGACGGCCTGCTACCTTCTCGATGATGCAATCTGGAAAAGAGCTGAGATTATAAAAATCACACCCGGAGAAGAAGAGTACAAAGTTAAATATGTGATAGACGGTCTGAGAAATGATGCTGATCCGATAGAGACCGAAGAAATGCCCTATCTTCTCTACTATCTCAAACAGCTTGCTGATTTAGACGTGGAGGAGAAAAGAAAGCCTCAGACAGGCAAATTCCAAACGAAAAAAGACGGCGACAAGGCAAGCTGGCACATCACTACGGCCGGCTCAAGAGAAGGCGAACACATCACGATAAAGAAGGATGTTCAATTCAGCCTGATGTCTTTTGCCGAGCTGGGCTTCGAATCCGATCAGATCGAAGAGCTCAAAACGCTTAAGGATACGCCTAAGGGATTGTTCCTTATAGCCGGTACAAAGAGTTCCGGACTAACCTCCTGCCACTACACCTTACTGAGAAATCACGACCCGTTCCTCAACAGCATCAACACGCTTGAAAAATCTCCTGCAGGCGATGTACAAAGCATAATACAGAATGTTTACGACCCAAGCGAGGGGATGAGCTATGCAGAACGGCTTAAGGCTCTGATACGAAGAGGGCCTGATATTGTAGGCGTTTTCGACTGCAACGACCCGGAAACAGCAAAAGCCGCATGCGAGGCCTCAAAGAAGAAGCTTATTTACGTGTCAATGGAATCGAAAACCGCACTGAAGGGTTTGGCACAATGGATAAAAATGGTGGGCGATAAGGATGATGCCCTTGAAAGCCTGATAGGGCTTGCATCGAGCCACCTTGTAAGAAGACTTTGCGAGGAATGCAAGGAAGAATACATACCAAATCCGGGCACGCTCAAAAAGCTAAGCATAGCTCCAGAAAGGGTTAAATCGCTCTGGAGACCCGGAGATATCGAATACACCAGAGGCGGAAAACCAATCCTCTGCGAAAACTGCCAAGGGCAAGGCTACAAAGGCCGAGTGGGAGTTTACGAATCTTTCGTGATAAACGAAGAAGTGAGAAAAGAGCTGCTTGCGGCTAAGAGTATAAAAGAAATAAGCGCTTCTCTCAAACGAAATGGTATGCAGTTCTTCCAGGAAAGGCTCACGCAGAAGATATCAGACGGAAGCACAAGCATCAATGAAATGATACGAGTTTTGAAGGTATTAAACGGTTAATTATCCTTACTGAGGTTTTGAAATGATAGTAATTGGTCTTTTCGCAGTAATAACGCTGGCAATATTAGCCGAGGCGATTGTAAAGCCGAATTTTTATAAATATGTAATAATGCTGTTTTCGATGGTGAGCGGGCTTGTATTTGCGTACTCGTTTTTCGAGCCGCTTTCAAAGATCGTATCTAAGATAAACTGGTTCCCGGCGGCAGCAGAAGGGCTTTCATTCGTTCTTCTTTTCGGAATCTCCTTCGCAATTCTAAAACTGCTTGGAGATTTTACCATTCGTCCGGAGCTGAAGCTGCCTGATATTGTAAACAGGTCATTTTCCGTTCTTTTCTCACTAATATTCAGCTTTTTTGTAACGGGAATGATAGTTGTTTTTCTCTCAATGATGCCGATGGAAGCAAAATACCCATACCCGAGATACGCCAATAAGCCTATAGTTACAAACAGCAACTACCAGATTGCTCCGGATAAAACCTTCCTGAATCTGGATTCAGCTGTTACCGGCTTCTATAATATGCTCTCTGCCGGCAGCCTCAGCGGAGACAAGGACTTCGGCATAGTGCACGACAACTTCATAGATACCAACTTCCTTGACCGAGCTCTTTATGAAGAAGGTGTTTCTCCCATAGCAGGCGAAAAAGCAATTGATGTCCCGGACGTCCCGCAGGCAGCCAGAGAAGCACCAAAGCTTTTGAAATATGCCGAAACCAATCAGGTTGTAAAGAAAATCAACAACAAAAAGCTTTATCTTGTGAAGGTAGA
This sequence comes from Sedimentisphaera salicampi, assembly GCF_002117005.1. NCBI lineage: Bacteria > Pseudomonadati > Planctomycetota > Phycisphaerae > Sedimentisphaerales > Sedimentisphaeraceae > Sedimentisphaera > Sedimentisphaera salicampi. Next base: position 3,039,019 of record NZ_CP021023.1, on the reverse strand, counting down.
GATATCTCAGGATAAAGTTAAAAACGGCGGCATAATAGAAAAAGGTGGCGGATACGAGATCGGCCCCGCCCAGCTTCGCCTTATCTGCAACAAAAATTACTCTGATATGTTCAAGGGAGACGGACTGTCTGTTTTCCCTGTGGGTTTTGTTACAGACAACAGCAAATTTCAAAAATTTGACCTAAAATCAAAATTTAATCTTCTTCCGCATAAACCAAACAAAAACAAAAATGCGGTATTAGACGTAGGGTTTTATGTTCCTGAGGGCTATGTGCCGGTTGCAGTGGAATTGAGGCAGGATGCTATTGCAAAAGTTCCTAATGTAAACGCAGAGCCGGAAGAAGAAACTGAAGAAAACGGATAGTACTGGAAACCTTAAAAAATAATGGAAAACGAAAACAAAGCCAAACCTGAAAATGCTGCCGGCCAGATTCCCGGGTATAAGATACTGGGGAAGCTGGGCTCTGGAGCTATGGCTGTGGTTTATAAGGCCAAACAGGTTAGCTTAGACAGAACAGTTGCGATAAAGGTTCTGCCGAATAAATTTGTGGGCAAAAGCAACTACGTAGAAAGATTCTACAAAGAAGGCCGGCTGGCCGGCAGGCTCAATCACAACAATATCGTTCAGGCGTATGATGTAGGAGAGGCTAAAGGCCTTTACTACTTCGTTATGGAATATGTGGAGGGGAAGTCTATATACGACGATCTGTCCAAGGGCAAGATATTTGAGGAAAAAGAGGCTCTTGAGATAATGATACAGCTGGCCAAGGCGCTGGAACACGCCCACGCTCAGGGTCTGATACACCGAGACATAAAACCGAAAAACATAATGATTACCAAAGAAGGCGTTGTTAAACTGGCAGACCTTGGGCTTGCCCGTACCACAGACGACTCTGAAACTGCAAGCGCAGAAAAGGGCAAGGCCTTCGGAACACCTTTCTATATCGCACCGGAGCAGATCAAGGGCGAGGTGGATATAGACGGCCGAGCAGATATATACGGCCTCGGGGCAACCCTGTATCATATGGTTACAGGCTCCGTTCCGTTCAAGGCTCAAAAGCCTGCTGAAGTTATGCGGAAGCATCTTAATGAGCCGCTAACTCCGCCTGACCATATAAACACAAAGCTTTCAAGCGGTTTCTGCGAGATAATCGAAACAATGCTCGCCAAGAAACGAAGCGAAAGATACGCAAATCCCAGCGATTTACTCAAGGACCTGGAATCTGTAAACAAGGGTATGCCTCCGGTATTCGCAAGGCAGACTATTGATGTAAGCGATCTGGAAGAGCTTGAAGAGGGGGAGGCTGTTGAGAGAGACGAAAGCAGCCAGTACAGCTATGCGGTTATTGTAAAATACAGGATTATAGTCGCAGTTCTCTCGGCGGCATGTCTGCTGCTTCTTATACTTCTGATATTCACGGCTTCGGGCTGATTTAAGAGTGTTTTCATTGCGGCTATATACGCTTAACACCCCAAAAGCGGTTTAGATAAAACAGGCAGGCAATATGTTAGACAGAACCGGAGTTAATCTTGCGTTTTCAGTTTTATTGATTTGTTCTGCTCTTACCTGGGCTGCCCCGTCTTGCGAACCGTTCATAATTACGGTCAAAGATTCCGCTGCAGGCGAGCCTGTACCGCTTGCAGAGCTGGAAACGGTAAACAAGATATCCTACCTTACAGACAGCAGAGGCAGAATCGCCTTTCTTGAGCCCGGGCTTATGGAGGCTGGAAAAGTTTTCTTTTATGTAAAAGCGCCTCAGGGATACCTTGATATTAAGAAAGACGGCTTCGGCTGCAGAGGCGTTAGCCTCACCCCTTCCTCGGGGGAACAAGCAGAGCTCTACCTTACCCCTGACCCCAATTATGCAGAATCTCCTGAATACAGCGATTTGCAGCTCTACAGACTAAAAAATGATTATGTTACCAGCTCAGCAGCATACTCCCCTTTTGAAATATCCGTACGAGACAGAGCAACTGAAAGAGGCGTGCCGCTGGTTCAGCTTGAAACTGAGCACGGATTAACTTATCACACAGACAGCGCCGGAAGAATTGCTTTCTATGAGCCCGCACTGATGGGAAAGAAGGTATTTTTCAATATAGACAGCTACGGATATGAAAGCCCAAATGGCGGCGGGAAAACTCTAACTCCAACGCCTGATGGCAACGCTGTTATATACTTAGACAGAATTAACACAGCTGAGCGTCTATACCGAATCACTGGAGGCGGCATTTATAGAGACAGCGTACTTCTGGGAAGGGATGTGCCGCTGGAAAACCCCCTTCTTTCGGGAAAAGTGCTTGGACAGGACACCGTGGCTATGGCCGAATACAAGGGTAAGTATTTCTGGCTATGGGGCGATACAGACCGCCCTTCTTACCCGCTCGGGAATTTCAAAACATCTTCCGCTGTATCACGTTTGCCCGGCTCTGGCGGGCTTTGCCCTGATGAGGGAATCAATCTGGATTATTTCACAAACAGCAGCGGCTTCTGCAAAGAGATGTTCCCGCACCCGAAGGGACAGGTAGTATGGATGAACGGACTTGCAGGCGTTGAAGGGAAAGAGGGTGAAAGGCTGATTGCAAGTTATGGAGTAATAAAGGGGGATGCAAAAGGCGAGAAAGGGATTGCAGTTTTCAATGACTCAAAAGAGGAATTTGAGACTCTCACAACTTTCGAAGGAAACCACAATATAGAGCTTTCCGGGCAAGCTCACCGAAGAAACGGCTATGTCTATATAAACTGTCCATACCCCTCTGCAAGGATTAAAGCAGAATTAGAAGCCTTCAAAAACCCTCAGGATTACGAGGCCTACACCTGCCTCAAAACCGGCACGGCATTTAAAGGCAAGAAATCGCAGATTGAGAGAGATGAAAACGGCAGAATAGTTTGGGGCTGGAAGAAAAACACCTCACCATTGAGCGATAATCAATGGCAGAAGCTGGTGGATGAAGGCAAGGCATCGCAAAGCGAGGCATGGAACCGTCTTACGGATGCAGGAACAGGGAAAAAGATTGAGTTGGCGTTTGGCTCTGCAGGTTATAATCACCATAAAGACTGCTGGATTATGATATGCAACCAGAAATGGGGGGATTCATTTCTTGGCGAGATATGGATTGCCGCTTCAGAAAAACCTGAAGGCCCATGGAGAAAGGCAAGAAAAATCGTAACTCACAGCGCCGCAGGCGGCCTCGAAGACTACACCTTCTACAACGCTTCCTACCACCCCGAATTCAACAGCGGGGAAAACATCTATTTTGAAGGTACATACGTTACCACTTACACAGGCAACAGGAACCCCACCCCCAGATACGACTACAATCAGATTATGTATCGCCTGAATTTATCAGACCCGCGCCTTGATGAAATCTGGCCGCAATAATAAACAGATTCAGCATACTTAAGGCTGGGGCTTACTTCGGCAGGTTTGCAGAGATTCCTTGCTTCACTATAATAAAGTTTTTATTTTTGAAGGGAATAAAATGAAAAAATTCGCTGTTATAGGGCTTGGCAGATTCGGCAAGAAACTGGCCGTTGCGCTTTCGATGAGCGAGGCGGAAGTTATAGCGATAGACATAAAGCGAGACGAGATAGACTCCATAAGAGATCAGGTAAGCCATGCCGTGCGTCTTGACAGCACCGACGAGCAGGCTCTGATTTCTCAGGGGGTAGATAAGGCCGATGTTGCCGTAGTAGGGATCGGGCAGAGAAGAGGCGGATTTGAGGCCGCTATCCTTACGGTTGTGAACCTCAAGAATATGGGCGTTAAGAACATCTACGCAAGAGCTATTAACCTCGTATCAGGGCAGGTTTTTAAGGCTGTAGGGGCAACGGAAGTGGTTTATCCGGAAATCGAAGCTGCCCAGCGATGGGCATACAAGCTTATCGCCCCGCAGGTTACAGATAAGATTGATTTTGCCCCGGGATACAGTCTCGCAAGGATAAGCGCAGGCGACAGCTTTCACGGAAAAACGCTTGTTGAACTTCAGCTAAGAAAAAAATTCAACGTAAACCTAATCGCCATTAAGAGAGGAAAATTTGCCGCAGATGAGAAAGAAGGCAAGATTATCAACGTACCAATGCCTAAAACAATGATATACAGAGAGGATATTTTGATGGTGGCAGGCTCTGATATAAACCTTGCAAAACTGCCGCAGGATTGAGTTTTATGAATAATCCACCGAAAAACAGACCGCTCTACGTAACCGACCTCGACGGAACACTTCTGGACAAAAACGCTGCTGTTTCAGATTTCACGAAAAACAAGCTCAATGAGCTCATAGCAGAAGGCTGCAGGATCACCTTAGCAAGCGCAAGAAGCATCGCTTCAATAAGAAAGATTATGAGCGGCGTTGATCTCAGCCTGCCAGTTATTGAGGTGAACGGGGCTTTTATAACTGATATAAAAACCGGCGAGCATCTGCTGAGTGAACCAATGGAAGAGCACACCTGCCGAGAAATACACAGAATAATAGACTTCTATGAGGCAATGCCGTTCATATTCTGCTGCGAGAACGGTAAAGACAGGGTTTACTACGAGGCTATCTGCAACGAAGGGATGAGATGGTTTCTCAACGATAAATCAGAAGACCACAGAGGCAGGTCTAAGCAGATACCTATTGATGATGCCGTTTTCAAGAATGAAACAGCAGGCTTCATTGTAATAGGCTCACAAACTCAAATTGAAAGCATAAGAACAGAAATCGAAGACGTTTTCAGCGAATCCATAGACTGCTACTGCTTTGCCAACCCCTACTGCCCCGAATGGCACTGGCTTACAATACACAGCTCAAGGGCAAGAAAATCGGCAGGGGTCATCAGGCTGGCTGAAGAGCTGGGCACAGATTTGAGCGATGTTGTGGTTTTCGGGGATAACACAAACGACCTGCCCATGATAAAACTCAATACCCAGGGCATAAAGAGCGTATGCGTGGCGAATGCAGTTGAAACGATAAAAAAGGAAGCGGATTTTATCTGTGAGAGCAACAGTGCTGACGGAGTTGTTAAATTTATAGCAGAAGATTTCAGGCAGAAAATCGGGCCTGAATATTCAGCAAAACCTGTATAATTATGAAAAAGACTTTATGCATTAGGAGGGCAGAATGCCCGATAAATTTTATCTTATAGACGGACACGCCTTAATATATTCGAGCTATTTTGCCCCTATGCGGACAAACCTCTCAAGCCCTAAAGGCGAGCCCACAAAGGCATCTTACATATTCACAACCACCCTGCTCGGGCTGATAAACCGCAAAAATCCGGATATGCTTGCTGTGGCGATGGACAGCAAGGAAAAATCTTTCCGCTCTGATATTTTTCCGGAATACAAAGCCCAAAGGCCTCCAATGCCGGAAGATATGCCTCAGCAGATTGACAGAATCGAACAGATCCTCGAGGCGATGAAGATTCCTATACTGAGGGTGGAGAAGTATGAAGCAGATGATATTATCGGAACACTTGCCGAGAAGGCTGCCAAAGAGGGGATCGAAACGTATATATGCTCAGGCGATAAGGATATGCTCCAGCTTATAGAAGAGAACGTATTCGTTCACGACATTAAAAAGGATTCCGTGAAGGATTTGAACTGGCTGGAGACTGAAAAACAAATGAGCCCTGCGCAGTTTCTTGATGCACTTGCCCTTATGGGTGATACCGCAGACAATATTCCGGGCGTTCCGGATGTGGGGCCGAAAACTGCTGAGCAGTGGATCAGGAAATACGGCTCGCTCGAGAAACTCTATGAAAATGCAGGCGAAATAAAGGGGAAAAGGGGCAATTCGCTCAGAGAGAGCAAAGAACAGGCAATGCTCAGCCGGGAGCTTGTAGAAATAAAGAGGGACTGCCCTGTTGAGCTGAGACCGAAAGCCTTCAGGCTCTCAGAATTCGATTACGACAGGCTCGCTGAGATTTTCTACGAGCTGGGCTTTCAAAGATTGTACAAAAGCGTTGGCCTTGAAGGAAAGCTTGACGAGCTCAGCACAGAAACAAAAAACCAAGGCACCTCAAATAAAAAGCAAACCGCCCTGTTTGATACGGATACAGAATATGACAGCATGAAAGACGGTAAGCAAAACTACAAGCTTGCGGGAAGCGAAGAAGAGCTCGAAAAGCTATGCCGAGAGCTTGAGAAACAGGAAATTTTCGCAATAGACACAGAAACCTCCAGCATTGAGCCTATGAGGGCAGAGCTGGTGGGGATAAGCATCTCATGGAAAGAGAATGAAGCTTACTATATCCCCGTGAAAGCCGCAGGAAACGATAAAACTATCGGCATAGAGAAGGTCAAAGAAATACTCGGCGGGATTCTCAGCAATCCGAAAATAAAGAAGGCCGGGCAGAATGTAAAATACGATATTGAAGTGCTTTGGAATGCAGGGCTGAGCCTTGAAGGTGTGAGCTTTGACACGATGATTGCATCATATCTGCTCAATGCAGAGAGAAGCAGCAACTCTATGGACGCTATGGCCAAGGACTATCTCAACTATGAATGTCAGCCGATAAGCGATTTGATCGGCAAGGGCAAATCACAGATCACCTTCGATAAAGTGCCCGCTGCGGATGCGGCAGATTATGCCTGCGAGGATGCGGATATTACCTTCAGGCTTTATGAGTACCTCAATAAGCGTCTGAACGAGCAGCCGAAGCTCAAAAAGCTTTTTGAAGAACTTGAGATGCCGCTGATGAAGGTGCTGTGCAAGATGGAAATTGAAGGGGTGAGCATAGACTGCTCGGTGCTCGATAAAATGAGCAAAGAGATAGCCTCTCAGATTGAAACACTTAGAGATTCGATTTTCGCCCAGAGCGGTTCAGTCTTCAACATAGAATCTCCCAAGCAGCTTTCGGAAGTGCTGTTTGATAAGCTCAAGCTCCCGCAGATAAAGAAACGAAGCACCGATGCCTCCGTTCTTGAAAAGCTTGCGGATTTCCATCCGGTGATTGAGGATATCCAGCAGTTTCGACAGCTCGTTAAACTCAAAGGCACATACATCGACAAGCTCGGGACGATGGTGAACCCGAAGACAAACCGACTGCACTGCAGCTTCAACCAGACAATAACCGCCACTGGCCGGCTGAGCTCTTCCAACCCTAACTTGCAGAATATACCGATACGCACAGATATAGGGCGTAAGATTCGGGCGGCGTTCGTGCCTGCGGAGAAAGACGGGGTGATTCTGAGCGCCGACTACTCTCAGGTGGAGCTGAGGCTCCTCGCTCATTTCTCGCAGGACAGCCAGCTTTTGGAGGCCTTCAACAACGATATGGACATACACAGCTTCGTGGCCAGCGAGCTTTTAGGGGCAGATCCCGAAAACCCAGAACCCGAGCTGAGAGCCAAGGCAAAGGCGGTGAATTTCGGCATAATATACGGCCAAGGACCGTATGCTCTCTCGCAATCGCTGGGAATTACTCAGGGCGAGGCGAAAGAATTCATCGACAGCTACTTCCAGCGGTACAGCTCGATAAAGGAATTTATGCAGAGCGTTATCGACGGGGCAAAATCCAACGGATACGTGAGCACTATCCTCGGAAGGCGGAGAGCCGTGCCGGGAATCAACTCTGCAGCTAAGCGGGAGAAATCGTCCGCTGAACGCATGGCCTTCAATACAACCATACAGGGCTCAGCGGCAGATTTGATAAAGGCGGCTATGATAGAGGTTCAGAATGAAATTGATGCGGGCAAACTAAAAGCAAAGATGATTATCCAGATTCATGATGAGCTGGTTTTCGAATGCAGCAGAGACAATGCTGAGCAAAACGCAAAGCGGATAAGCGAGATAATGGAAAATGCCATAGAGCTTAGGGTTCGACTGAAGGTTGACACCGGCTGGGGCGAGAACTGGATGACCGGGCATTGATAAAGCCTTATTTATTGAAAAAACAAAAATTTCTTATAAGATATGATTGCTTAATAATTTTTTTTTCACAACTAAGGGGCAACAATGAAAATATCTGTCCAAAACATGGGACCGATAGAAAAAGCTGAATTTGAACTTGGAGATTTTACCATAATTTGCGGTAAGAACAATACCGGCAAAACATACGCAACGTACGCCCTTTATGGATTTATAGATTTTTTTAACAATCATTACCATTTGGATGTCTCAGATAATTTAATAAAAAGTCTTCTTGAAGATGGTACAGCAGAAATTCCATTAGAAAATTATTCCAAAAACAGAAATGGTTTACTTTTAGAGGCGTGCAACGAATACACGAAACTTCTTCCGCATGTATTCGCCGCAAATAAAAGTAACTTTCACAACACTAAATTTCAAGTTAGCTTAGAAGAGCCGGAGAATTACCCTCAAAATGTAATAGAAGTAAATTACGGCACCAACAAAAAGAATATCCTGAAATTAAATAAGCCAAAAAATGAAAATAAAATTATTGCAAGCCTGCTGGTGCAAAAAGGCGCTCAAGAGCTTCACAGAGACTTAATAGATAATGCAATTGGAGAAACAATAAGGCAGGTTCTTTTCAGCCATTTATTTCCAAAACCGTTCATTATAAGCGCAGAGAGAACTGGAGCAGCAATTTTCAGGTCTGAGCTTAATTTTGCAAGAAACAGACTGCTGGAGGAAGTTAGCTCTATGGAAAATACTTCGTTTAACCCCTTTGCACTAATAAACAAGGTCTATGCAGATTATGCTCTTCCGGTTAAACGAAACGTTGAATTCATAAGGAATATAGAAAACGTAGCAAAAAAAGAAAGCTTTGTAGCGGCTGAGCACTCTGAACTGCTGCAAGAATTTTGTGATATTATTGGCGGTTCCTATAAAGTAACGAGCAATGATGAATTATATTTTATCCCCAATAAAGACAGAAGAGTAAAACTAACCATGGATGAAAGCTCCAGCTCTGTTCGCTCTCTGCTTGATTTAGGGTTTTATTTAAAACACATCTGCAAAAAAGGCGACTTATTAATAGTGGATGAGCCTGAACTTAATCTGCATCCGGAGAATCAGCGAAAAATCGCAAGGCTTTTTGCAAGATTAATTAACATCGGAATAAAAATATTTGTAACCACTCACAGCGATTATCTTATCAAAGAACTTAATTCATTGATAATGTTTGACCCTGATAACAAATCACATTTAAGAATAATGGAAAAAGAGAATTATTCAAAAGAAGAATCATTATCTGCTTCTAAAGTTAAGGTGTATGTTGCTGAGAAAGGAAAATTTCTCAAGGAAGGTAATAAAAGAAAAACTAACGGCCTAACATTGAACCCGGCAGATATAGACGATGAGCTTGGGATTGAAGTGGCCAGTTTTGATGAATCAATTGAAACAATGGACAGAATCCAAAACAGCCTTCTTTTAGAATCAGGGGAATAAGCTTGCTTCAGAATGAGACGCTTAAAAGCATCTTTCATAAAAGATTTACCTTGGATATAAAGATTTCTCAAGGAAACAATACTGCTGTTTTAAGGGAAACTGGGCAGGGTGCTATACTCAAGAAAGTCAAACTTAGTAATATTCCTCAAAACGCTGTAATACTGAAAATGGATGCGTGCAAGTGTCCCGAATATATTTTCAGAACAACAAAAGATCATAACAAAAGATGCGATTACCTTTTGATATATCAAAAATCGGAAGAACCTGTCCCGCAACTGGTTTTCATAGAGCTTAAATCAAGGAAACTTAAAGGGATTAAAATTTCGAATCAATTCATCAGTTCAGTCTGCCTTTTTGACTATATAAATTCCATACTGATGAATTTCTATGAGATTAAGGCTCTATCTGAGACAAAAAGGCATTTCATCTTATTACACAAAAAACGAATAGCCAAAAGCAAAACAAGAAAAAAGCGGAAACATTTTAGTACTTCTGAGAGCTGCCCTGAAAGACCATTAAGCATAAACCCCAGCAATTCACCTATCCTTTTTGATAATATAAGAATAAGCGTTTGATTATGGGAAAAGATTACGATGCAGTGATAATCGGAGCGGGGCCGGGAGGATATGCCGCTGGAATAAAATGCGCAAGGAACGGGCTTAAAACCGCAGTTATAGAGCGGGACAAACCCGGGGGGACGTGTTTGAATTACGGCTGCATACCCTCGAAGGCTCTTTTAGGCTCGGCAGAGTTTATAATCAAGGCAAGGCACGCACACCTGATGGGGCTTGATGTATCTTTCGGAGAGCCGAACTGGGGCAAGATTCAATCCCGCAAAGATGCGATAGTAAAAAGCTTTACTTCCGGCGTGGAAGGCCTGCTTCGCTCGAACGGAGCGGAGCTGATAAGAGATGATGCGGTTGCAGAAGGCAGAGGCTCGGTTAGGCTGAACAATTCCGGAGAGCTGCTTACCTGCAAGAATATAATCCTTGCAAGCGGCTCTGAGCCCAAAGAGATTCCATCAATCCCATTCGACGGGGAAAAGGTAATTTCCAGCAAAGAGGCGCTGAGCTTAAGTGAGATTCCAAAGTCTTTAGTGATAATCGGCGGCGGGGTAATCGGCTGCGAGATGGGCTGTTTGTATGCGGCCTTAGGCTGCAAGACGACAATAATTGAAGCCCTCCCGAGGCTGCTTCCAAGAGAGGACGATTGGATGGGCAGGCTGCTTGAGAAGGAATTCAGGAAGATAAATCTTAAAGCCCTCACCGATGTTAAGGTGAGCTCTGCAGATACTTCAGGAGATCTATGCAGGCTGAACCTTTCCTCCGGCGAGGTGCTTGAGAGTGAGAAGGTTTTAGTTGCAGTTGGCAGAAGCCCTGTAATAAGCGAGGAAACAGCCGAGGCTCTAAGCCTTGAGTTCAATGGCGGAGAGGTGGTCATAGATGAGAAAATGAGGACATCCGCAGAAGGCGTTTATGCACTCGGAGACCTTGCAGGGAAAACTTATCTCGCTCACGGGGCATATTTGGAGGCGGAAATCCTTGCAGATATTCTTGCGGGCAAAGACGGGAAGATCAAAGACTACCGTCTGGTTCCAAGGGCAGTTTATTCTTTTCCCGAGGCAGCAGGCGTTGGCCTGAGCGAGAAAGAGGCTCAGGAGAGGGGCATTGATTACAGCGTTACTAAATCCGGCTTTCTTGCAAATGGAAGAAGCCTTGCACATAATCAGACTGCCGGCGAGGTGCGGGTTATTAAAAACAATGCTGACGGACGGATAATCGGGGTGAGCATGGTTGGCGAATCAGCAACTGAGATGATAAGCTCAGCGAGGCTGATTATGGGAACAAACGAAAAAGCCGGCGAGGTTAGCTTCCCTCATCCAACGGTATCAGAGGTGCTTAAAGAGGCTTGGATGGGAGCATACGGCGAAAGCATACACCTCCCTCCCAAAAGGTAGAATTCAAGGCTCGGCTGAATCCTGCCGATGAACAGACTGACGAAATAAAATGGGCGCCGGAAATAATCCAGACGCCCGAAAGAGTATTGTATGTGTGATTTATTTAGTTGAATGAAAGGATTTTCAGTTTTTTGCTGAGACCTCTGCAATTGCATTGTTAAGCTCTTCAATGGCCTTTGCTGAATCGCACTTGCTGATAATCTTATCGTCAATACGGACATTCGGCCCTTTGTCGCATTTTTCAAAGCAGAAAGTTGCCTGAATGTTCACCTTGTCCTCAAGGTCTTTCTGGTGGATGTAGTTCATCATATCCTGAAGGATTTTTCTTGAGCCCCGCAGGTGACAGCTTGTACCCACGCATACGTTCACAGAGATCTTAGCCTCATCCTCGGTGCCGATTTCAATATGATCGCTTTGGATTCTTCTTCTGGTTTTGTATTTAGTATGCAGAAGCTCGTGAGCAGTATGGCTTCCTGGCTCGCCGCCGAGGGCATCAGCATAGCAGCTCTGGAGATACGGGTTATCCTGAGATTTATGGAGCTGGAGGCCTTTATCGCTCACATAGAGCCCGTTTTGACGTTTCTGCTTGTAGTTGTAGTCTTTGCTCACCGGCTGGCCTGCCCCTGCAATGCATCCGCCCGGACAAGACATCACCTCCACAAAATCATAATCGCACTCGCCTGACCTTATCATTTCTGCTACTTTGCGGGCATTCTTTAAGCCGTGCACAACAGCGAGCTTGAGCTTAACATCTCCGATTTCAATCTCGGTTTCGCGGATATCATCGTTGCCGCGCACCTGATTGTAGTCTGTTTCGGAAACCTTTTTTCCCGTAAGCTTTTCAGCGGCAAATCTCAGCACTGCCTCGCTCACGCCTCCGGTAACACCGAAGATAACTCCAGCGCCGGTTTTGAAGCCCATAGGCATATCGAGAGATTCGGGAGTAAGGCCGGTGAAATCGATTCCCGCTTCCTTGATCATCATCCCCAGTTCCTGCGTAGTAAGCACTACATCCACATCTCTGTGGCCCTCTGTTTGGAATTCATCCCTCTGGGCTTCGAATTTTTTGGCCGTGCAGGGCATAATTGAAACAAGGTACAAGTCTTCATTGTTTACACTGAGCTCCTCGGGCAGGGTTTTGCGTGCTACAGAGCCAAACATCTGCTGAGGGCTCCTGCAGGAGGAGAGATTGCCCAGAAGGTCTGGGTAGAACTGCTCTGCAAACTTAACCCATGCCGGGCAGCAGGAGGTAAACAGCGGGAGCTTTTCGCCTTTGCTCTTTCGCTCGATAAATTCGGTTGATTCCTCCAGCACGGTAAGATCTGCGGCAAAGGAAGTATCGTAAACCTGATCAAAACCGAGCAGCTTAAGAGCAGCTACGAGCCTTCCCGTTGAAACCTCGCCGGGCTCAAGGCCGAACATCTCGCCTATCGCCACTCTGATTGCCGGCGCTATCTGAACTGCTACAGTTTTCTTCTTGTCGTTCAGCGCATTCCAAACCTTCTCTGTTTCGAATTTTGGAGTTATAGAGCCTGTGGGGCATACGCCTGCACACATGCCGCAGTAAACGCATTCTACTGCATCAAGGTTTTTGAGAAACGCAGGAGAGACAATCGTATCCGCTCCGCGATTTACAAAATCAATCGCACCTACGCTCTGGATCTCCTCGCACGCACGAACGCAGTCGCCGCAGAGGACGCATTTATTCGGATCACGAATTAGCGAGGGGCTGCTTGAATCAATCGGCTTTGGCTTATACTCATCAGAGAACGGAATCTCCCTGATTCCAAGCCTGTTTGAGAGGTCTTGCAGTCTGCACGCACCGGACTTTGAGCAGGTGGTGCAGGTTTGATGGTGATTTGCAAGCAGTAGCTTGAGATACACCTTCCTCATCTCGCGCAGCTCATTGGTGTTCGTGCTAACCACCATACCTTCCTGCGGCGTTGTACTGCACGAGGTTACTATACCCATCCCTTCAATCTCAACCACGCAGAGCCTGCAAGCACCGTAAATGCTCAGTTCTGAGTGGTAGCAGAAGGTCGGCAGGTCTATGCCGATTCTGCGTATTATTTCAAGCAGGTTTCTTTCGTTTTTGATTTCAACCCTGCGATTGTCTATTGTTAAGTATTTCTTATCAGCCATATTTCTACATCCCAATTACTGCGTTAAATTTACAAGCTTCTGCGCACGCTCCGCATTTGATGCACTTATCCTGATCGATAACGTGGGGCTGTTTCTTCTCGCCCTCTATCGCATCCACCGGACATTTCTTCTTGCAGAGCCCGCATCCGATACATTTCTCCGGATCAATCTCCGGCATTGCGTATGCCTTGCACTGCCCTGCTGGACATTTGCCGTGAACAACATGGGCAATATATTCATCGCGGAAGTATTTTAGTGTTGTTAGTACAGGGTTAGGGGCGGTTTTCCCAAGTCCGCAAAGAGAGCCTTTCGAAACCGCACTTGCCACCCTTTCGAGCAGATCAATCGTTTCAAGTGCTGCCCTTCCCTCGATAATATCCTCAAGGAGCCTGAGCATCTGTTTTGTTCCCTCGCGGCACGGCACACACTTCCCGCAGGATTCGTTCTGCGTGAACTGCATAAAGAAATGCGCAATCTGCACCATACAGGTTTTCCTGTTCATCACTACAAGACCGCCCGAGCCTACCATTGCGCCTATATTTCGCAGGTTGTCGTAGTCTATGGGCAGGTCGAGGTGTTCTTCGGTTAGGCAGCCGCCGGATGGCCCGCCGCACTGTACAGCCTTGAAGCCGTCTTTAAGTATGCTCCCGTCATCGTCTGTTACGCCCCCGCCGATACCGAACACGATCTCTCTAAGCGTAAGGCCGAAGGGAACTTCGATAAGGCCTGTATTTGCAACGTGGCCTGTGAGAGCGAAAGTTTTTGTTCCAGCGGAGTTTTCAGTCCCCATAGATTTGAAATACTCTGCCCCGTGCTGGATTATCAGCGGAACAGTTGCAAGCGTTTCCACATTGTTGATGCAGGTCGGCCTGCCCCAGAGCCCGCTCTGGGCGGGGAATGGAGGCTTGGGATTCGGCATACCCCTGCGGCCTTCAATAGAAGCAATCAGGGCTGTTTCCTCGCCGCAGACAAATGCCCCTGCTCCCTCAAGCACCTTTATCTTCAAGCTGCTGCCTGTTCCAAATACATCTTCGCCCAGTATCCCAAGCTGCTCGGCATCTCTAACCGCCTCGCTTACCCTGCTCACGGCAAGAGGATACTCAGCACGCACATAAACATAGGCTTCATCGGCACCGATAGCCCTTGCTGCAATCATCATCCCTTCAAGCACGCGGTGAGGATTGCCTTCCATAAGGCTTCTATCCATAAATGCCCCGGGATCGCCTTCGTCGCCGTTGCAGATTACATATTTCTTCTCACCGGGCTGGGGGAGAGTGAGTGCCCATTTCTTGCCTGTGGGGAATCCGCCCCCGCCTCTGCCTCGCAGTCCTGATTCGAGAACTTGATCGCATATCTGCTGAGGCTGCATTTCTGTAAATGCTTTTCTCGCTGCGAAGTAGCCGTTGTGAGAGATATATTCCTCTATATTGCAGGCATCAATCTTGCCGCATTCATCGAGAACTGTACGGTTCTGACGCGTATAGAAGGGAATGTCCTTGGTGGTTCTGCATGTATTTCCAGTAGCCGGATCGGAGTACAGCAGTCTCTCAACAGGCTTATCATCAGCCACTGAGGATTCAACTATTTCAGCAGCGTCTTCTGGCTTAACCCGAACATAATGATACTCCTGCGGACGCACCGTTACCAGAGGCCCTACCTGACAGAATCCGCGGCAGCCTGTCTTGGCCATAACCACATCCGCATCCTTATCAGATTCCAGCTTTACAGAAACATCTAAATCTTTCTTCTCCACCTGCTCTTTAACAGCTTCAAATACCTTCAAAGACCCGTTAGCCACGCAGGCGGTACCAGCGCAGACAACAATCTGTCTCTGGGTTTTCCCAAGAGCCTTGAGGTAGTTTTCTTTTATTAATTCTAAATTTACGGTTGCCGCAATCATCAGGCCTTCTCCTTTTCAAGAATTTCTTCGATAAGATTTTCCGCCTTCTCCGGCGTTACAAGCCCGTGAACATCTTCGTTTATGGTAATCACCGGAGCCATCCCGCAAGCACCGAGACAGCTTACAGTTTCCACGGTAAAGAGCTGATCGTCGGTAGTGCATTTTTCCTTATCAAGGCCGAGCTTCTGCTGCATTGCCTCAAGGATTGCTATCGATCCCTTAACATGGCAGGCCGTTCCGTCGCATATATGGATTACATACTTACCTTTAGGCTCAAGTGCGAAGTGTGCGTAAAAGCTCGCCACTCCGTATACCTTTGCCGGCGGCATATTCAGGCTTGTTGCGATATAGGTTAAAATTTCTTCCGGCAGATACCTGTACTCCCTCTGCACAGCGTGGAGTATTGGTATGAGATTGGATTTGTCTGCCTGATGTTCTTCAAGTATCCGGCAAACCTTCTCAAACTTCTGCTTTTTACAGGCTTCACAAGACATCAATATTTCCTTTATACAATTATCACTTAACTACTGCTTTTACTCTTATATCAGCTCCATGGTAGAGCTTTTCAAATGCTTGTTGTTGAGAGTATCAACGATCTCTCTAAGCATATTCCTTCTAATATCCAAAGACGCCGGCAGATTCGGGTCTTGATGGGCTTCGTTAATCTTGGTTCCCACGATAAAATGTATGCTGTCGCTCTCGAGGAGGTATTCCACGAGTTTCTCAGCAGGATTCTTCGCGGGTGGCTCTATCTCTCCTTTGCTTTTGAGCAGCTCCAGCGCTCTGCTGAGAGTTACTGTGCCCTCGGTAACCAGCTCTGCACCTTCCATCTTGGATGCCGGAGGGATATACGGGTCTGTCCAGCTAAGGTCAATCTTCACATCCCTGCCCGTCTGCCTTGCGATAATCCTCGCAGTTGTTCCCCCGCAGATAAGCTTTCTGCCGCTGAACTCTTCAAACTTCGATGCCAGCAGACCATCGTTGCTCTGATTATACGGAGGCCCCGTTATCACAAGTGTTCTTCGAGGATGCCTGAAGGAGATAACCGCTGCGCTTATATCATCCTTGGCTTTATTGCCGTCGTTCTTTAATGCCCTTTCAACTATCCTGCGGGCAAGCTTCCTTGCAGAAACAGATTCATATCTGCTAAGCTGGGTGGTTATATATTCCTCAGCTCCCTGAGAAGTCCAGCCAAGAGGCATAGCCTGAGTTCCCATTCCGGACTGGGTAACCCCGTCGCTGCAGAAAAAGAGCTTATCGCCTTTTACAGCATTGAAGCTTGCGTATTTTAGCTCTCGCTCTCCAGCAGAGCCTGCATCTATTTTATGACTGCTTCTTTCCAGCTCTACCTTGCTGCCGTTTCTGAGAAGAAGACAGCAGGGGTTGTCGTATTCTATAATCCGCACGCGCCCTTCGGAATTCACATCAACAATTGTAAAGGTGGAATACCCCACTTTACGGAAGCTGCATACAGGCAGAGTGGCCATAATAATCTCTGATGCCCGCTTAACATCAATATCGGATTTGATGTAGTTCATTGCCATAGTTGATGTAAGGGTGGCAAGTACGTTTGCCTTAATCCCGCTTCCGAGCCCATCTGCGAGAATGCAGATAGTTCTCTGGCCGTCTTCTGTCCTGCTGGAATAGAAGACATCGCCGGGCGAGCCCATACCTTCCTTGCTCTTCTGAAAAGAGCCAACCTCAACGAAAAAATTATTCTTTGTGAGCATCTTTGCCCCTCTGGCTTTCTTCGCTGCCGGTCTGGAAGGATTCTACGATAGAATTGAGAATAACCTCAGAATCAGACGCATTCTCACCGAGCAGATATGCAATCTGCTGCACTGTTTGAAGGTTCTTTTCAATAACGTTTCTCGCCTTGTTTATAATCTGCTCTTTGGCAACTGCCGGAGCAGTAATATCCTGAAGGAACGCTCCTGCGAGCCTTCCCTGCTCGATTGTGAAAACGGTGATATGCAGAACCGCATTATTTATCTTTACATCTTTCTCTAGAACCTGCTCAAGGCTTTCAATAACCCTGCGGAACATATCAGCATTTGGCAGGAGCTTCTCGATTTTTGCCTTCTCCAGCCCGGGCACCTGCTCATAGAGGTTTTCCGCATCGCTTCCAAGCATAGAGGCGAAACGCCTGTTTGACTCTACCACTTCAAGCTTTTCATCCACAATCACTACCCCGCCGGGCATTGTTTTGATGAGCATATCGGCCTTCTTATGGGCGAGCTGACGCATATAGCTTACGCACATACTCTCCTCTGCCCTGCCTTCAAGCAGCGCCTCGGCAAACTGCCTGCAGGAATCATATCCGCAGCCGCTGCAGTTGAGCTCATCCTCAGGGCGGTATTTACCCACCCGCTCAAGGGCTTCTCTGATTTTATGCTCGGGGTATTTTTTTTCTTCCTTCGGCTCGGGAGTGAAGCTGGCTGTTATATCCAGGCCCGGCTTTCTCGGGATATTTTCCTTTTCATATTCACTGCCTGACAAAACATCAAGCCGTTTTAATGCGCTGCTCTTTTCGCTCTGGGCAGCCGGGCCGTTCACGCATCCGCCGTCGCAGGCGAGCAGTTCGAGGAATACAGGCTTATCGGGCTTAAAATTCTCGAGCCCTTCAAGAACCTGCATAATGTTATCCATTCCGGAGAAGGTCATATAACCTGCATCGGTAACATCGCAGTTGGCCTTGATTCCTGCAATCATCCCGCCGTCAACGGGGTACAGGCTGCCTTCAGCCGCCCTCTGCGGAACAAATACATCCTCGCCATTCTCAGGCTGGAGGCTGCCCTGATCGATATCCTCATCATTGAGCCATTGCTTCAGGTCTTGGAACGTTATCGCAACATCCAGCAGGCCTTCTGATGTGTCTGATTCCTTCTTCTTTCCGATGCACGGGCCTGCAAAGACGATTCCGATATCATCCCCGTATTCCTTGCGGAGCATCTTGCAGTGTGCAAGCAGAGGCGAGAGAAGCCCTGTAATGCTGCCTGCAAGCTTAGGCATATATTTCAGCACATACTCTACCACCGTGGGGCAGGCACTTGAGATATAAACGCCCGGCTTGCCTTCGGCGAGTATTTTCGCAGTGTTTGCAGAAACCTCCTGCGCTCCAAGGGCAGTTTCTGAAACGCCGGCAAAGCCGAGCTTCTTAACCGCTGCTATGAGCTTATCCTCGCTGCCTTCAAACTCTGCTCTCCAGCTTGGAGCTATGGACATATATACTTTATCCCTGCTGTTCAGGAGAAGGCGGGCTCTCTGGAGGTCGTTTCGTATTTTCTTTGCGCCGGCCGGGCAAGTTCGAACGCAAGTACCGCACATAATGCAGCTTTCGTTCATTATCCTTGCATGGCCGTCCTGTATTTGTATCGATTTTACAGGGCATCGGCGCAGGCACTTATAGCAGTCCTGGCATTCCGCTGCCTGAGTGTAAACCGGTTCCATAAAATCCATACTATACCCTTTCAAAGCCGGTGGTCAGTGTATGATGCCCTTTTCTCTCAGATGAATTCTGATAAGGTCTAAAACTGATTCCGGCTTAATTTCATCATACTCTTTTTCATCGATAGTTATATGAGGGCCGCTGCTGCATTTGCCCTCGCAAAGGCTCCCTGAAAGCTCAACACTCTCTTCAAGGCTGTTTTCAGAGATATACTCTTTAATGAGCTCCAAGGCCTTATTATTCCCGCGTGTAAAGCAGGAGCTGCCGAGGCAAAGCCTAATTTTCACACTTTCTTTCATACTTTTACGCCGCTGAAATCCTCTGCTGATTCTTCGTTCTTCTCTCTGAGCCTGCTGGAGAGAACCGCAAGCGAACATTCAAGCTCAACCCGCTCAACGATTATGTGCTCGGGTATATCAAGGCGAATGGAGGTGAAGTTCCAGATTGCCTCAATACCCGACTCCACCATATACGCCGCCACCTGCTGAGCCCTGTTCTGCGGGACAGTAAGTACGCCGATTTTGATATGCAGCCTTTCCAGAAGATCGGGGAATTTTTCAAGGCTGAAAATCTTCTTGCCGCTGATCTCCTTGCCGATTTTATTTTTATCAACATCAAAGCCTGCAACTATATTAAGCCCGCGCTCACGGAACCCTTCATAACCCATAAGAGCCACCCCGAGATTGCCGCAGCCTACGAGAAAGGCGTCTCTGCTGTTGTTCCAGCCGAGAAAGTCTTCGAGGTGTTTTATCAGGCCGGCGATATTAAAGCCCACTCCGGACTGGCCGGAAATGCCGGTGGCTGAGAGGTCTTTGCGAACCTGAATAGCCTCAAGATGCAATGCGCGTGCTATATACGCGCTGCTTATATTTTCGTGCCCTTCCTCAAGCGACTGCCTGAGAATATGCAGATATGAGGGCAGCCTCTTGATTGTGGGCAGTGAAACTGATGAAACTTTCATAATCATACATACTCTTTCAAAGATATTTTAATATCGATATTTTTTTATCGAGCATATTTTATCATAGACAAAGCCAATTTCAACCACTTTTTTAAAATTTTTTTTGCTAACCAAAATTGCTTCTATGGATTTAGAAAGAATTTTGGGAAATAACCGATTCTGATTTAAAAACATCTCTGATGGACTTATCAGAGCGGTGATATATCAGGAAGATTGCAGATAGGTTCGGTATAAAAAAAACATCCACCGCAGAGGTAAGATATATAATCCAGAGATTGCACAGAGATTTTTTGACGGGATTTTTATATGAGAGGCAGCCGCTAATCTCCTCTGAGATTTATAAGCCACTAGCAGCTCTAAGATTCACTAAGGTTTTTTAATGCGAAATTTTTCAGCCGCTAATCAGCACTAATTTTTCACTAATGATTTTATTGCTCGCCACAAGCCACGAGCCACGAATCTATCCGCTTGCTCTTCGCCTCCGGCGGACAGGCTCTCTGCCTGCGGCGGACTCCACGTGCGGCTCTGATTGTCGTTAGTATTACGCAGCGATTTCACGATACGAAATATTTAAACCGAGCCACGCATGTAGTCCGCCTTCGGCGGACGAAATAAGTGGATAATAGATATTCATTACAGATAGGCCAAAGCAATGGGCGTTACCTGTGTGTTCACCAGCAGCCGTGTGTTTACCCGCATACCCCCTGATAAAATATACTGCTGCTATACAAACTTTCTTCTAAAATATAAGCCGCCCAAGCCTAAGAGAAAAACACTGGCTGGTTCAGGTACAATTTGCATGTTAAGATCATAGCTAGCCTCTGTATTTGTAACCTGATTCCCATATGTAGTATCAACTCTATCGTAGGTATGTCCTCTAACAACAATAGTGTAAGTACTCTCTGGAAGCTCTCCTTCTAAGCTTACTTGTTTTGTATCATTTGCAATTTGGTAATCTAAAATGGTTTCTGTTCCTTTAATAAGCTGCATTGAGCAATTGGCACCAGCTTCGCCAAGACCATCCTGCCAAACACCGTCAGAGGCACTCATAGTAAGATCCATAGTATAGCTCCTTATTCCCTCAAAACTGAAAGTTACTTCAAAGAGAGACGTAGCGCTTGACAAAATTGTTGCTCCAACCCTCAAATTTTCAGCCTCACCTGAAACAGTGCCTGAAGCATTAATTTCATCTATATAAATATCATTATTTAAAATAGAAGATTGCTGCCCCGCAGAAGAACTTGCAGACCCTCCATAAATTCCAACATAACTGTGAGCAGAAACTAACGAAGAAACTGTTTTGTCATAATCAGAGCCCGGAACGTCTGGATTGTCGCTGTTTTTTGACTCTCGATCTATTATTGTACTGTAGTGCATATAGCTTCTTGAATAAACAGACCTGTTATCATCTTCAATCAGAATAGCTTCTAAATGACTTACCAAAAAAACACAAAAAATCAAACTTAATAAAAACTTCATAATACAACATCTTTCATTTTATTTAACAACATTTGCTCTGCTTAAATCACAGCAACATTCTCTAAGTTGATCATTTACTTAAAGCTGCAGGCTATACTTTAACCTTTTGTATAAACTGAGAAAATTCATCCAACGAAAATGGTGCTTGCCTTAATCCTTGCTTGAGCCACAAACCGCTCTGTCTTATCCTATTTTCAGGAGAGTTCTTGCCAAACCAATTATCAGAAGCTTCGCATTTACTGCATTTTCCAATAGTTGCAATCATTTTCTTCTCATATTTCATTCTTGCCTCTCTATTATCAATATGAATAACAGAAAATGAAAAAGTATCCTTAATTATTTCGCTAACTTCGCTTTCGACAGATTGCTGAAACTTCCAATCTATTTCATGCTCGTATCTAACTCTATTCTTTTTAGAAGTAAGGTCATAATTCCACTGACTAAGATACGGATCATTTCTGGTATTAAGCAAAGCTCTCCCGATATTTTTTCTAAAAATGCTGCGGTCTTTATTCTCACGAATAAAATGCTCACGCATTCTTTCACGCAGATTATTCTGACCTGTGTGCGAGCCAACCCTGACAATCCTATCTAGACAATGCCCTCTTTCTCCTTTCTCAAACAAAACATATATCCCATTCAAAGGTAATGATTGCTTGTCGAACGGAAAACGAAATCTTGGCAGCTTATTAAAAAAATCATGTAAACAACCACAAATCTTAATTACAGATTCTCTGTCAGCCATCTTAATTGCTCCCCTATTCGCATGCCTTCCAAAGGTATTTCTTTGTTAGCTAAAGAACCTGTTATGTACTCTCTATATCGGTTGCCGCACAAAAGAACGAATTGGTCATTTTGCAAATCCGTTTCTTTAATCAATTGACTCACAACCTTTCCAGCCCATTTCCTCCTTTTAGAAGCATCCACATTGTTCAGAGTTTTATCATATGGATTGATTTCCTGCTCAGGTGAAAGAAGCCCGTATTTTGCTGACAAAATAAAAATTTTATCAGGTTTCAATGATTCTGCATAATTAAAGCTTTTCTTAAAAAGTGAACTTGTATAAAGCTCTTTAGCTGGAGCCTTATGAGATAATTTCTGGTTTGAACATGAAATTAAAATAACTTTTTTCATATTTTCCCTTTCTCTTACTAACGACCATGTATATCCTTTGAATCCACCATGCACTCTAATGGGCTCAAGATTTGAAACACTTTCGTTTCCACTCAGCTCTGGATAGATATTATAAACGTGGCTGTCTGCTATAAGTCCTTCCGAACAACCTTTGTTCGAATCCAGATCAAAATCTGTAACCAAAAGCTCGCAACCCACTTTTTCCAATATATTCAAAACCCAACGGCCGCCTGAATGTCCTCCGCCTAAACCGCAACCCCAATTCTTAAGATAGATATGGGTGATTTGCCCATTCAATTTTAATATTTTTTTTGAACAGAAACCCGCATTTTCAACAAACGCATAAATTAACGGAACCTGAAATTCGCCTAAAACATCAGACCTAATATTCAACTCCATATAAATTACAATACCCGTTACTGGTTTATTTTCTGTGAAGCGAACAAGTTCAGCCGGTAAAGGTATGTTTAAATTGCTCAGATATTCTAAATGAGCTACAGTTATTTCAGTATATTCATCCCTGTGTATTAAAGTCGTGTCTAAAAAATCTGAAGTTGTCCAAGGGTAGTAATCAGTATGAATGAAAATATCAGGCTGAGGAGGTTCAGGCTTTCGAGGAGGCTGGAACATTGAGAATTTCTCATTAAAATACAGCACATCTCTAAAATCAACACCAGCAGAAGGATACCAAGCTATTCGAGGTTCTCCAGAAAAGTTATCTATCCAATCCTTAAGCTTCCCTTGCTTGTAGTTATTTAAATCATTCAGTAACTTTTTCGACATAATTTGCCCTTACAAATTGATTACTAACAAAAATTGTATAATGATATTATAAATTTTCAAGAATATTCTTTCTTCTTAACCATTTTCATTCGCCCGTTTAAAAGATTGGTGGAATCGATATAATGGGCGTTTTATCTGAAAATAATTAAGACTACTGGAATATGGCAAAGAATTACACAATAACATTTGTATCTCTGGGCTGCCCTAAAAATACGGTTGACTCGGAGGCGATGCTCGCTGGTTTGGCGGAGCGGGGCTTTATCTTAGACAGCTCCTCTGAGAACACAGATTTCTATCTGGTGAACACGTGCGGATTTATCGAGCCTGCCAAGGAGGAGGCCATCGAGGAGCTCAGGCGGGGAATTCAGCTTAAGAAAGAAGGCAAGGTTCGCTTCGTAGCAGCGGCGGGCTGCCTTGTAGAGCGGATGGGCAGAGAGCTTGCAGATGCCCTGCCCCAGATAGACTGCCTTATCAGCCTCTGCGAGAGGGACAAGGCGGCCGAAATACTCTTAAAAACTGCGAAATCGAAGGGGAGCCGAAAGATTGAAACCGCCTCCGGGAATAAATTCGTCTCCAACGACAGCGTGCGTCTGCTCACAACAAGCCCGGGAAGCGCGTATCTGCGTATAAGCGAGGGCTGCGGGAGGGGCTGCTCTTTCTGCACGATACCGGCAATAAGAGGCCCTTTCAGAAGCAAGCCGAAAGATGAGATAATCCGCGAGGCGGAGATGCTCTGCGAGAGCGGAACGAGAGAGGTGAACCTAATCGCTCAAGATACCACTGGCTACGGGAAAGATTTCGGCCTTGAGGAGGGGCTCTGCGAACTGCTTGAGGAGCTTGTAAAAACAGATTTAGACTGGATAAGGATCCTGTATCTCTATCCGGCCTCTGTGAGCGAGAGGCTTTTAGACACTATTGCCTCGCATAAAAAAATAGTGAACTATATCGATATGCCTATTCAGCACATAGACAACGAGCTGCTCAAATCGATGCGCAGAACAGATTCGCAGGAACAAACCGCAGCACTTATTGAAAAGATAAGGGCAAAGCTCGATGAGCCTGTAATCAGAACAACGGTTATATCAGGGTATCCGGGGGAGACTGCAGAAAAACATAAAAGGCTTTTGGAATTTGTGAAATGGGCAGAATTTGATGCCCTCGGGGCGTTTGCATTCTGCCCCGAAAAAGATACGCCCGCAGGTAAGATGGATGGTCAAATCTCCGAAGAGGTGAAAAACAGGAGGGTGGATGAGATTATGAGAGCCCAGCAGGAAATCGCCTTCGGCAAAAACCGCAATATGCTGGGAAAAAAGCTTACTCTGCTGACCGAGGGCTTCTGCGAAGACTATACGCAGGCAAGGTATTACGGGCAGGCACCGGAGATAGACAGCGTATGCGCTTTGCCCGGAGAGCAGATTGAGCCGGGAAAATTTGTAAAAGCTGAAGTTGCGGAAACAAGCGATTACGACCTTATATGCCGGCTGGTGTGAAATAATTCTCATCAGGCAGGCGAAAAATTTATAAACAGTGTTGATTCGCAAGCCAAATAAACCATAATCTGGGGTTGTTTATGTTTTGCATTTCGGTGCAGCCTTAAAATTTATTAAATCAAAATCAAAAATTATAGATTATGCTTAAAATCAGCCCTCTTACAGAGCTTTACGAGAGATTCGGTGCAGTTTTCTCCGAATACTACGGATGGAATATGCCTTCAGATTTCCCGGACTTCCCCTCTTGCGAAAATGCCTTGTTCAAATCGAATATCGCGTTCGACCTTACTCCGTTCGGCAGATTCGAGATTACAGGCCAAGGCTTCAATCAGTTCGCTGATAAGCTCGCAGGCGAAAAACTTAACAGCGGCGAGTGCAGGTTCTGCAAGCTCTCGTGCGGAGTGGTTCGAATATTGACTGCGGGCGGGAAAACGCTTGTTATAAGCCATCCGGCAAATAATCAGAGCGTTTTGAATCTTCTTAAAGATGAAGCTTCCGGCAGCGGAGCTGCTGTAAGCGATATTACGGAGAATACAGCGATGTTCGGCCTCTACGGGCCTAAGGCATATCAGGCCTTCTCGAGCCTTGCGCCGATAAGCCTGGATCTTGAGCGTGAAGAGGCGGATGTGATATCTGCAATGATGATGAACTTCACTGTAATGCGTTCAAGCTGGATCGGCTCGGACGGGTTAGAGGTGATTTGCAGCAATTCGCTTGCCCGTATGGCAGCAAGCCCTATAGAAAAGTATCACAAGAAAGCAGACATAATCCCCGGCTCGGCCGGATGCCTTGAAAAAGCGGCGGTCAAATTTATGGAAACCTTTGAAGAATAATCGGAAATAGCTATGTTTGCAATTATAAGCGATATTCACTCAAACATTGATGCATTAAATACGGTACTCGAAGACATAAATAAGCGAGGCATAAAGAAGATTATCTGCCTTGGAGATGTTCTGGGCTACGGGCCTTATCCGTTTGAGTGTCTCGATCTTATCATAGAGAATACAGACACCTGCATAATGGGAAACCACGATTATGCAGTGCTTTACGAACCTACGAATTTCAACTACGGAGCTGAACTCGCAGCATACTGGACTCGCGAACAGCTTTGCACGGAAGAAGATATAAAGCTGGCAGAGAAGAGATGGAGCTTCCTTGCAGGACTGCCGATGAGATACAGCTTCGAGCTGGAATCGGAAGGTCAGATAATTAACGTGGATATGGTTCACGCATCTCCGAGAAGGCCGATAAATGAATACGTTTTCCCCGATGATATATTCACCTCGCCGGCAAAGGTTACCTCGCTTTTCGATAACGTAAAAAACATCTGCTTCATCGGGCATACTCACCTTCCGGGCGTGTTTCTGGAAGATCCGGACTTCTATACACCCGATGAGCTCGGGGACTACTACCCAATCGAACCCGAGGAAAGAGCAATCATAAATGTTGGTTCAGTGGGACAGCCAAGAGACAGAGACAAGAGGGCAAGCTACGCTTACGTGCAGGATAACAAGGTTTATTTTGTGCGGCTGGAATACGATATCAGCAAGATTTCTGAAAAGATTTACAGCATCCCAATGCTCGACAACTTCGAAGCCGATAGACTTATTGAAGGAAGATAATGAATAACAAAACTCACAATATACATTCAGCAGGCAACGCTCTGCGCAAATTTTCGCTTTTCCTTGCTGCGGTGATTTTCACTGCCTCAGCAGCCTTTTGTGCAGAGAATGAAGCTCAAAACGCCGGCGAGAACGGCAGCCCCGAGATCGACTTCACAAAACTTTCCGCCTCAGGAGAAGAGCAGAGGGATTATATTCTCGGCTCTGTTCAGAAAGACTCGCCTTATCAGTTCGAGCTTCAGCTGACCAACGAAGGTGCATCTATCAAGTATGCACGGTTGAACGGCTACTACAAGCGGGGAAGCGAAGAAGACCCTTTCCTCGCCCTTGCTCCTGTATCAAGGCTTGAAGCGGGAAAGGCATATTCTCTTAAAAACACCTACCTATGGTTTAAGGGAATCCCGGGCAGATTCCCGCTGGGGAAGCTCAACTGGAAGGCCGGGCAGGTTCGAAGAAACGATAAGGGCAGCGAGAGCATCAGCTTCACGGCAGTGCTTTCGAGCGAGGGCTTCGGAGAAGTGCTCAAGATCAAGAAAACTTACCTTCTGATGCCGGAAAAACAGCATTTTGAGGTTTATTTTACGCTTCAAAACCTTTCTGATCAGGTATTAAAGCCGATATTTCAGGTTCATGGACCGGTAGGATTTATCAGAGAAGGCGTTCGTATGGACGGCAGGAGCATAGTAAGCGCATTTTATGAAGGCGAAGAAGGCGACAAGATCAAATCCAGCAAGATTGAGCTTAAAACTGCCCGCAAGGCCGAAATAGACTATATGAACACCGGCATTGAGAAAGAGCTCGAAGACGTTCAGATAAAGGCCCCGAAAGGCGCAGGTAAATTCAACTGGATAGCGAACGGGAATAAATACTTCACCTGCATACTAAAGCCGATCTGCAAAGACTGCCGCGTACTCCCAGGCAGGGCAAGGTATTACGACAGCAAGCTTATTAAAGGTAAATCAGAAGGCGACCAGCCGAACACCAACGGAACAGAAAGCCTTGCCTATTTGCTCAAATTCGATGATATCACCCTTCAGCCTGCAGGCAGCAAGAACAGCAAGCAGATCATCAAGATGATCACATATCTCGGGCCGAAAGAAAAGAGCATATTTGAAAATGAGCCGATATATAAGAAGCTTCATTTTATCCATGCGATTGATTTCCGTGCCTGCTGCGGAAACCTGTTCCGCCCTATCACGTTCGCTATTCTCGCATTTATGAACTTCTGCTACGGATTTATCCCGAACTACGGAATTATAATCATCATCCTCGTGTTCCTTGTGAGACTGATTCTGCACCCTCTCACCAAAAAGGGGCAGGTTTCAATGATGAAGATGAGCAAGCTCGGCCCGCAGGTTGAAGAGATAAAGAAGAAATACAAAGACACTCCTAAGGAGATGAATCAGCATGTAATGCAGCTCTATAAGGACCAGGGGGCATCGCCTATGCTGGGATTTGTTCCAATGCTGATACAGATGCCGATCTGGGTTTCGCTGTATTCTGCGATATACTCAAGCGTTGATTTGAGAGGCGCAGGCTTCCTGCCGTTCTGGATAACAGACCTCTCGGCACCGGATGCTCTCATCGCCTTCGATCCGTTCACAATACCGTTTATAGGCATAGAAATCGGCTCTTTTAACCTGCTGCCTCTGCTGCTTTCGGTTGCTCTTTTTATGCAGCAAAAGCTTATGAGCGCAGCGCAGCCCGGAGCCACCAGCCCGGAAGTTGCTCAGCAGCAGAAAATAATGCGTATTATGATGCCTATCCTGATGCTCGTATTCCTTTACAAAGCTCCCTCGGGGCTGAATCTCTATATTATGGCCAGTTCGTTCGGCGGAGTTCTCGAGCAGAAGGTAATCCGCAAGCATATCAAAGATCAGGAAGATAACGATAAGCGGGTTGTAGTGCCGGCGAACAGAAAAGGCGGCAAGAAACGCAAGCCAAAGCCCAAGCAGTACTAAACAGCGGGTGTATTGAAAGATGAGCGAAATAATTCGTCTGGAAAACGTGTGCCTCGATAAATACGGCAAACGTATATTGGACGGTATCAGCCTCTCGATATCCTGCGGTGAGTGCTGCGGGCTTATCGGGGCAAACGGTTCGGGCA
This sequence comes from Sedimentisphaera salicampi, assembly GCF_002117005.1. Classification (NCBI taxonomy): domain Bacteria; kingdom Pseudomonadati; phylum Planctomycetota; class Phycisphaerae; order Sedimentisphaerales; family Sedimentisphaeraceae; genus Sedimentisphaera; species Sedimentisphaera salicampi. Next base: position 3,010,663 of record NZ_CP021023.1, on the reverse strand, counting down.
AGTCTTCCCTGCTCTCGCTTATTTCCGGCTACGACTGGGCAAGCGAAGGGAGCATCTGGTTCTGCGGCGAGAGATACGGAGAAATAAACATTCCCGAAGTTCGAAAGGAAATCGGGCTTTTGAGCCTTTCGAGGACGCCGGAATTTTCCAAGAACCTTACCGTTTTCGAACTCATCAAAACCGGCGTTACCGGCACAATAATGCCTGCCCTCTGGCTGAAGAGCGAGGACAGGAGGGCATCTCAGAAGGCAGAAGAGCTGCTTGCGGAATACGAAATGCAGCATTTCAAATCCCGCAGGCTCGCCACGCTCTCAACAGGAGAGATGATGAAGACTCTTCTTTTGAGAGCGGTAGCTGGAGAGCCGAAGCTCCTGCTTCTTGACGAACCTGCCAGCGGGCTCGATATATTCAATCGTGCCCTGATTCTCGATTTCATCAAAAGGCTTAATAACGGGAAACGGGCGATAATGACCGTTACCCATCACCTTGAAGAGCTTCCGGACAGCTTAGACAGCGTTACAGTGCTAAAGAGCGGGAGGGAAGTAATCACTGGCTGCCCTGAAGAGGTTCTGAAGGATTCGGTATTATCTGAAGCATTCGCCTGCCGGGTAGAAGTTGTGAAAATCGGCAGCAGATACCTTGCAAATGCGAGCCTTTAGTGAACCCTCTGCAAACCGCTATTTCACCCCAAATCTTGAATAGAACCGTCCGAGATTTGTAAGGCTTCCATCTTCCTTGAAAAGAGCGGATGTTCCAAGATGTTTGCTTTTTCTGCTTGCAGGAAACCATGCATATCTTTCGAGGAAATCGAGCTTCTCAAGCTCAGGAAGCACTTCCTTCATAAACCTGAGCACCTTTGCTGGAGAATGCCTGTTCTCCTGCACGCTTTTTGCCTTCCAGTCTCCAACGGCAAATTCAGTGATCCAGAGGGGCTTTCCGTAAAGCTTATGCACCTCGTTTAGTTTGTTTACAAACCCTTCGGCATTCCCTCCGCCATAGTCGTGGACAGTAACAAAATCAACGCGAAGGTTCTTCTTCTCAGCCTGCTCCATAAATTCCAGCATCCACTCAGTATCCGGATGAACGCAGGCGGGGCTTCCAAGCCGGAGGCCGCAGTTTTCAAGCATCGGCCAGAGCTCTATCGCCTTCTCAACAGACATATTCGCCTGCTTCTTCTTGTCCGGTTCGTTGAATGTGAGCACTTCCTGCGCTGCGCCGGAATTGCTGATGCCTTTGAGATACTCGGCCGCCTTATCAACGCCCCATTTCCCCCAAATCATTGGAACGTGATATATACATTTGGGCTCTTTCTCAGGAGTTTTGAGTCCCCAGTTGTAATGCCAGCTTACATTGAGCTGTTTTATTTTATCGAGCCATCCGCTGCCCGGCTTTGTAGCAAGGCCGATTCCCTTTTTTGGGGTTATTATTTTCTTTTTCCCATCCTGCTCTTCTGCAAAAACACTCAGGCCGCAGGCCGAAAACGCCGCGCTGGAAATGAGGAAATCTCTTCTGTCTAACATAATGTTCACCCTTCAATTGAGTATTATTTTTCCGTGAGCACTAATTCAGGAGATACGAATACAGCCCAGTCTCCTCCGTTTGCATTTTCGTCGCCGCCATCGGAGAGGGCTAACGAGAGGAAGCGGCTGGACGGACTTAGAGGCACTGAGATAACCACGGATGGGTCGCTGTATTTCATTTTTTCAATTCTTCTAACCGGCTCGCCGTCGATAAGCACCCAAATATCTGCAAGGCCTTTTATACCAGTATCATTGATCCCCACTCTCGTTTTGAATTCGACAATTTCAACACCTTCGATTCTCTGCCTTATCTGGTTCATATCGAATGTTATTCCCAGATTCGCACAGAAAGTGAGAACTTCCTGATCAACTTTAGAATAATCGATCCCGTCAAGGACGGGTCTTCGCCAATTCACCATACCGTTGGAAAAGCCCACAAACATATCGCCCCTGGAAGGCGGAAAATTATATTTCAGTCCGGTGGTTGAAAGGGTGCTGGCGCCGTTGCTCCTTGTCGAAAAGACTGAATCGATATATGGAATATGGTCTATCCTGTTCCACATTGAGAAGCCGTCCCAATACTGCAAGTGCCCGTATTCGCTGTTGTGCTGGAGCTTCCAATTTTTGAACGTAAGGGCCATATTTTTCCTGCCGGCTTCGAGGCCGTTTGCCCCGCCTATTACAGAAGCGAGAGAAAAATTCTGCCCTCGCCAAAGAATACCGCTTGAGCTGCTGAGTTCCCTTGCGAAATGATGACTGCTGAATTCGGCGTTCTCAATTCGTCCCTCTGCGCTCACTCTTACCGCTCCTCCGTCCTCGAGGATGCGGCTCTCCACGCTCTGCCCCTCTTTGCCTGAGATAATCGAGGCTTTCCCCTTGTAAACCTGAAGATGATTCATACCGTTCGAAGCTATTTCAAGGCCGAATTGGGTGCCGAGGTCTGTTATGCGGAGTTTCTCGCTGTTTATTCTGAAACCGAGCGCATTTTGCGGAACGCTGCAGAATACCCTGCCTGAGGCAAGCTCAAGCTGCTCTGAATCAGACATAGAAAACTCAGCAGGCCCCTCCACCAGAACCTTAGCTCCATAAGCAGTGTAAAGCTGTGCTGCCTGACCATCAGAAAGCTTCACGGAAGGATCTGTGTTAAAAATCTTCCCGCCTTCACGCAGCCCAATGTTTTCACCAGTAAGCTTATCAACAGCAGCCACCTGATAACTGTTATGCTCAGGACGGGAATTTATCAGCAGTACCAGCAAAACTACCGCTGCACCGGCAGCAAACCACGCTGCGGTTAGATGAAGCCTTCTGAGAAATTCATTCTTCTTGGATTCCGGAATTGAAAAGTCAAAGCTTCTTTTTGAACCTTTCATCTTGCTTCGGAAAACAACGCTGCTTTTATCAAACGCCCTTGCTCTGCCCTGCTCGACTTGCGCAACAGCTTCAAAATGACTTTCAACCCCCTTGGCCTCCGCATCCTCCAGAGCAGTATTAACTTTCAAGAGCTCTGTATAATGTCGCTGAGCAGCAGGGTCGTCTTTAAGTATCTCTTCTAAGCGTCTGAATTCTCTTTCAGAGGCGTTCTGCTCTAATATCTTTATCGTTAATGCTCTAAGCTCTTTGTAAATCTGATTGTTCACTGCCAGTTTACCCCCCTCTTAACCCTCTTGGCAAGCAGGCTGTGAATCCTGCCGAGGTTGTAGTATATAGCCCTCACGGTTTTGCCTGTCCTCTTTGAGATTTCATTCACACTCAGCTGGTCCCAGTATCTCTGCCTCAATAATTCTTTATCCTTCTCGGACAGAGTCTGGATACTTTCCTGAAGCTGGGCAGTGTAGGCATCTGCATCTCTGCAAGATTTGAGAGAGCTTAAGTTAATCTGCTCGAAGAGCTCATCACAAAACTGAAGCCGTGATTCCTTTGCTGCCCTTTTTCTGTGTTCGAGGATTTTATAATAGGCAATAGTTGCTGCCCAAGCAAGAAAATCAGAGCCCAGCTCAAATTGCTCGAACTTTCGCCACATGGTAGTGGTGGTTTCCTGAAGTATGTCATCAGCATCATTGTGATTTGCTACAAAGCTCATAATATAAGCGTACAGTCTGCCGCGGTTTGAAGAGAGCAGCCTTACAAATTCTTCCGTTCTTTGAGAGTCTTCATTCATTTAACAGATATCCCGAACACATATTTATTAAAGTATGAGGAAATGGGCGTTCAAATGAAAATATTTTTTTGGTTCTTCCGAAAAACGCATACTTTATTGCAAAAAGAAAGACATGGCGCTGTCATAAATGGAAAAAATAAACCATTTATTTCAAGGAGTTAGCACCATGTCAACTTCATTCTTATATCATAGCTTTGGTATTCGAGGAGTTCAACACATAAGTACAGATTTTTTCGGGGCAAGACCATATTTTCTGCAGTTATTTCGCCTAAGTATGTACGCTGCCCGGTCTGCAATTCCCGCAGCATAATCCGCAAAGAAGCGTGGAACGCACATTTCACGAACTGCCTATAGGCCTTCGCTTTGCTCACCCTAAGCACAGAATAATCTACCCGAATTTACAGAAAGTATTGTCACTACCGGCTTACTCCCAAGCCGCTTTTATCATCTCTTGTCTGCACATATTTGCGATTTTTTTATACAATTATGCGTAGCCGCCCCATATTTTATTGGTACAATCTACTTTTATGAATTTTGAAATTTACAAGATGAATATCAGTGAAGAGAGGTTTTTATGAAGTACTTTCAAACCGCAGCAATTTTTATAGCTGCTATATGTGTAAGCGCCCAAAATATTGATTTATCCGGTCAGTGGCGTTTTTCATTAGACGCGAATGATGCTGGAGTATCAGAAAAGTGGTTTTCGAAGCAGCTCAGCGGCAAACTGCAACTACCCGGTTCGCTCCAAGAGCAGGGATTCGGTGAGATTCCGAGTGTTGATACCAAATGGACCGTTGACGGCAGCTATACCAGACGTGTCAACAAAATCGAGCAATTCGAGCCTTATGTCGTTAAAAACGGGCTCTATCGCCAGTCGATGTGGTGGACGCCTGACCGCGTTTATGTCGGAGCAGCGTGGTATCAAAAAGACGTCGAAATCCCTAATGAATGGAAAAACACAACAATCCTTCTGCACCTGGAACGCGTTCACTGGGAAACGCAGCTTTGGGTGGACAACAAACGTGTAGGAATGCAAAACTCAATTTCAGCACCCCACCAGTACAATCTCTCCGATTATCTCACTCCCGGCAAACATCGTATAACCGTTCGGGTGGACAATCGCATCAAAGATATCAATGTTGGTGCGGGCGGCCATAACATATCAGACCACACGCAGAGCAACTGGAACGGGATCATCGGAGATATGTATCTTGAGTCGCGTCCCTTGGTACACATCGATCAAGTGTCCGTTGATACAATTGACACTGAAAACCCAGCCGCTAAAGTCGTTTTTGATTTGAATAATTCCTCTGATAAAGCTGTTCAGGTTCGTGTAAATTATCAGGCTAAAACAAATTACGGCGAAGGCCATCAGGCTCCCTCCAAAACGTTCACTGCAAGGATACCAGCCGGAAAGAATATTGACGTCGAAAAAATTTATGCGATGGGCAAAAACGCCGTTTTGTGGGATGAGTTTACGCCTGCTGTCTATACGTTAAGTTGTCAACTGCAAACCATACCGACAGGAGAAATGAATGAAGATGGCTATGAGACAACATTTGGACTTCGCCGCATTTATGCAGACGGCAATCAGTTAAAGATAAACGGCCGGAATCTGTTTTTACGCGGCACACTGGACTGCTGTATATTTCCGAACACAGGCTACCCGCCGATGGACAAAGAAAGCTGGGTCGAAATATATAAAATGGCAAAATCCTGCGGGCTAAACCATGTCCGTTACCATTCATGGTGTCCGCCCGAGGCCGCCTTTGAGGCCGCCGATGATGTAGGGATTTTGCTTCAATCAGAAATGGCAATGTGGGTTGGTCTTGGTAATGACCAGACCACCGACGATTGGCTTTTCGAAGAGGGAGCCTTGCTGCTTTCGGCATACGGGAATCATCCCTCTTGCGCGTTTATGGCCATCGGTAATGAACTGAGGCAGGAAAAAGGCTCGAACATGGCTGATAAGCTTCTGCGGCACTATAAAAAAGGCACGCATGGAACGATGCTGACCGATAATGTGAGAAAAATTTTTGGCAAGGAAGCTGAATTCGCTATTACTGGGCAGGGTAAATTTTATGACAAAAAACTCCATTCAGTTCGTGCATCAGACACCGATTTTGATTACAGCAACATTATTAACAACAGTGATATTCCGATTATCACACACGAAGACGGGCAGTGGGCAACCTTACCCAATTTCGATGTACGCAAAAAATACAAGGGCAGCCTGCACCCATATTACCTTGATATCTACGAAGATTTTATGCGGGACAGGGGCACCCTGAACCGCTATGAAGATTATTATATGGCTTCAGGGAAGTTCCAGACACTGTTGTATAAGTCAACATGGGAAGCAGCTTTGCGAACACCTGGATATGGAGGTGTTCAGATGCTCGATCTGCGGGATTTTCCCGGTCAGGGTTATGCACCCGTTGGTTCTTTTGATGAATTCTGGGAAAGCAAAGGCTATGTAACAACAGAAGAGTATAACAAGTTCTGTAATGTAACTACGCCGCTGGCCCGATTCGACAGCTTTGTATGGGAAAGCGATCAGGATCTTGAAGCTCAAGTTATGATCTCCCATTACGGCCCCAAAGATTTGGAAGAAAAAATTGTTAAATGGAACCTGACCGATAAAAAAGGCAAAATAATCGGCAAAGGCAGTTTTGGCCCAATTGACCTGCCGACAGGTTATGTAACCACTGCTGGCAATATAAAAGAGCCTCTTTCCTCAATCACAGAAGCCTCTCAAGTTAATTTAAGCGTGAAGCTTGAAGGGCTTGATAATGAGAATTCATGGGATATGTGGGTGTATCCCAACGAAAAACCGGCAGAAATGAAATCGAATGAAATCATCGTAAGCCAGTTATGGAACGACGAGACCATTCAAAAATTAAATAAAGGAAAGACTGTTCTTCTTGTTCCTCGTCCCGAAAGCGTCGCAGGAAATACAAAAGGCAGCTTTACTCCGATCTTCTGGACACGAATTATGTTCAGCAGCAGTTCAGTTCATACGGTGGGTATTTACTGCGATAACCAGCATCCTGCACTCGCGGATTTTCCAACCCAGAACTATACAAATTGGCAATGGTATGATCTGCTTGAAAACTCCAAACCGCTTGTCATTAATTCATTACCGAAGAATTATAAAGCGATCGTTGAGCCTATTGATGATTGGACTAATCCGCGCCGTCTCGGTTTGCTAATGGAAGCAGAAGTCGGGCGGGGCAAGCTAATGGTCTGCTCGATCGATATTCTCAATGACCTGAAAAATCGCCCTGCAGCCCGCCAACTTAGAAAAAGTCTGGTTAATTACATGAAGAGCAAATCCTTCAAACCAGCCAAAACGATTGATATCGACTCCCTGTCAGAGCTGTTTATGGATCCGTTACGATTAAAAATGATCGACGGGACAACCGCATCCGATTCCGCTGCCGGCTATGAGGTATTGAAAGCAATTGATGGTAACGAAAAGACATTCTGGCATTCTCCTTGGAAAAACAACAAAAAAATGCCGCAGGAGATTATCATCGACCTTGGGGAAAAAGAAGTGATTAACGGTATGACCTATCTGCCGCGGCAGGATGCGGCTCATGTTCGGGTTAAGGATTATGAAATCTCCGTCAGCATGGATGGTAAAACATGGAGCGATGCCCTTCATTCCGGCAGCTTTGATGGATCAGAAAAAAGAGAGACGATTCATTTCTCCAGCCCTCGTAAGGGGCGCTTTTTGAAATTTAAAAAGCTGAGTACTAATAGCAGTGATGCATCAGTTGCTGTTGCGGAGATTGAGCCAATTATTGAAGATTAACGTTAAAGAATTGTGATTAAGATGATCGGCAATTAGGAAAACAATGCAAAGAATTGTCCTGTAAAATAAGAAGCGATTAAACTGCTGCTGGCCTACGCGCTCGGCAGTTTAATCCTGTCTAATTTTTATACTTCTCCGTGATACTCCGATTCCAACGGGGGAAATAATGCAGGTTTCAAAGCTTAGGGCAGATGACAGAAAGTTAGAGGCGGGCTGAGAGCTTTGAAGGCGCTTGCTGGGATAATTAACTGCTGATTTTACCTGTTATGATAATGGATCCGAACGTTTTCGCGATACTCGGTTTGCTCCGAATCTCTGTATTTAGAGCCGCCTACGCTCATAAAAATCTTTATGGCTGTTCCAACACACCATATCCCCGCAGCGATAAATACAGCGGCAGCAATGAAAATAAATACCATTTTGAATACAAACAGAAGTATGCTGAAACCAAGAAGAGCTAAGCCAACTGCAAGGAATATCCCTGCTACCTTCTTAGTGGCATTACCTATCATATCTGAATAAAATTTAAAGTCTGATCTCAATTCTTGTCTCCCTTCCTCCGCTAAATACTCTTATAATTCTCCAAAGCTTAACGCAGTTTCGCGTATTTCTCAAGGAAAAAAGAAAGCGGGGCATAATTATCCGCCCCGCCAATTTTGCTTATTACATCATTCCGCCGCCGGGCATCCCGCCGCCTGAGGAGTCTTTATCATCAGGTATATCGCTTACTACTGCATCTGTTGTAAGAAGCAGAGAAGCAATTGAAGCAGCATTCTGTAAAGCGCTTCTTTCCACCTTGGTAGGCACGATAACGCCGAAATCGATCATATCGCCGTACTCTTTCGTGAGGGCGTTATAGCCGAAGTTCGGCTCGTCGTTTTCATAAACCTTCTGAGAAACGATAGAACCGTCGAGCCCTGCGTTCTTTGCGATCTGCTTAATCGGGGCAAAAACCGCCCTTTTAACAATATCAGCACCTACCTGCTCATCACCTTTGAGCTTGAGCGAACCGATATTCTTTATAGCTCCCAGAGCTGAAACGCCGCCGCCGGGGAGAATGCCTTCCTCTACAGCAGCCCTGCAGGCATGAAGGGCATCTTCCACTCTCGCCTTCTTCTCTTTCATCTCAGCTTCGGTAGCAGCGCCCACGTTAATTTGAGCCACGCCGCCGGAGAGCTTGGCAAGACGTTCCTGAAGCTTTTCTTTATCATAATCGCTTGTTGATATGTTGTACTCGTTTTTGATCTGTTCGATCCTTGCAGAGATATCTTCGCTGCTTCCGCCGCCCTCAACAATTGTAGTATTGTCTTTATCGATAGTAACCTTCTTGGCCATACCGAGCTGAGCGAGCTCTACATTCTCAAGCTGAATGCCGAGGTCTTCCATAATCGCCTGTCCGCCTGTTAGGACGGCGATATCCTGAAGCATAGCCTTTCTGCGGTCTCCAAAGCCGGGCGCCTTAACAGCAGCTACGTTCAAAATGCCTCTGAGCTTGTTTACAACGAGAGTTGTAAGGGCTTCGCCCTCAATGTCCTCTGCAATAATCAGAAGCGGCTTGCCCTGTTTAGAGACCTTCTCCAAAATCGGAACAAGATTCTTCACAGAGCTGATTTTCTTCTCGTGGATAAGCACATAAGGCTTATCGAGGTTCACTGTCATATTTTCTGTGTTGTTTACAAAATGGGGGCTGAGGTAGCCTTTGTCGAACTGCATACCTTCTACAAGATCTACAGTTGTCTCAAGAGACTGACCTTCCTCAACGGTGATAACGCCGTCTTTGCCGACCTTATCCATCGCCTTGGCAAGCACTTTCCCGATTCCAGGGTCGTGATTTGCCGAGCAACGTGCAACCTGTTCAATCTGTTTGGAAGATTCTATAGTGATAGATTTCTTCCTGAGCTGCTCAACTATAGCCTCAACAGCGGCGTCAATCCCTCTCTTAACTTTCATAGGGTCTGCGCCGGCTGTAATGTTCTTCAGGCCTTCGGTAAAAATAGCTTCAGCCATAATCGTTGCAGTTGTAGTACCGTCGCCCGCAACGTTGCTTGTTTTGGAAGCCACTTCCTTAACCATCTGAGCGCCCATATTCTCGTAAGAATCCTCAAGCTCAATTTCCTTTGCCACTGTAACACCGTCTTTGGTAACAGTTGGAGAGCCCATAGATTTTTCGAGAACCACGTTTCTTCCGCACGGCCCGAGCGTAATCTTTACGGCGTTTGAGAGTTTCTTAACGCCTTCAAGAATCGCCGAACGGGCTTCATTTTCAAAAGCAATCTTTTTTGCTGCCATCTTTTATTAATCCTCCAGCTATAAAGCCTTTAAAATCAAATTTCTGCTTACGATTCAGTCTTCTATAACCGCAATAATACTCGACTGATCTACAATTAAATACTCTTCTCCGTCCAGTTTTACCTCTCTCGGGGCATAGCTTTCAAAGATCACTACGTCACCCTTCTTTACCTTCATCTCTGAGGTTGTCCCATCATCATTGAGCTTGCCGGGGCCGGTTGAAATAACCTCGCCTCTGCTGGACTTCTCCTTTGCAGAATCAGGCAGTACAATACCGCCGGCAGTTACCGCAGACTCTTCTACTCTTTTAAGTAAAACATTGTCTGATAGTGGTTTAAGCTTCATCTGTATTAAACTCCTATTAATTTATAAGTTATTATTCATAAATACCTGCAAGCGAAAAAGCAACAAATATGCCACAATTCCAAAGCTACTTCGATATTTCCACAAGATATTCAATGACAATAACTTAACTAATTTCAGAAACACATATCATTTACCAGCTCATTTTGCAACTGTCAACTTGGCAGGGGATTTAAGTGAGCATCTAAAAACCCGAAGAGGGGTAAAGAATGGTATAATAGGAATGAAAATTACTGCGCAGAGTGGATTCTATACGGAATTATCTTATTTGAAAATCTGAAGAAAGGAAACAGAAGTCTAACATATCAACCCTGTTATCGTGTCGGAGATCGCAATAGCCGCACTCGCAGGCGTTAAAGCAATCATAGGCAAGCCAGTTTTGGGAGAAAGTGTAAATATCCATACGATTCACTTTGCCATCTCTGTTGAAATCACTCAGAGGCGGAAAAACTTCAAATTCACAAATACTCGGAACAGTTTGTGCTTCAGTGATAAGCAGACGGATTTTATGAGTCT